>SYJG01000288.1 GCA_005798445.1 Planctomyces sp. | reverse complement strand
GCGCCAGCGAGGGCGGACGCTTCCCCGACGTCGAACTGAAAATCGAAACCCGGTGAAGCGTTCGCCCTCGCTGGCGCTTCGGGTTAGTGTGGTACGTTATTTCGTCGCACAGTTTGGGTCGGGTTGTCCCGCTACGCAGGTCGGGCAGCTTGGCTGCGGGCAGACCGGGGTGCAGACGGTGTATGGCACCTGGCGGCAGACGATTCGCGGCACGCAGTAGCTTTGCTTGACCGGCACTTGGCGAGGCACGCAACGAGTGCGAGTCTCCATCCGCGTGTACGGCACTTGCTTGCAGACCGTGTACGGCACTTTGCGAGTGCAGGTCTGAGTCGTCATCGTGCAAGTCGTGTACGGCACTTTCTTCGTGTAGCACTTCTCCGTCCACGAGCAGGTGACGTACGGCACTTTGCGAGTGCGGCATTCTTGGCGGGTCGAGCAGACCGTGTACGGCACTTTGCGAGTGCGGGTTTCGGTCGTCATCGTGCAGGTCGTGTACGGCACTTTGCACGTGCGAGTCTCTTGAGTCATCGTGCAGGTCGTGTAGGGCACTTTGCGAGTGCAGGTTTGTGGTACGGTGCGGCAGACTTGGTAGGGAACTCGGCAGGTGCGAGTCTCTGGAATCCAGCGTGTGCAGCAGACGGCTTGCTTGACCGTTTTCGGGCACCAGACCTTGCGGCAGCAGACGGTCGGCGGACATTGAACTTGAACCGTGCGGCAGCAACCGGGCTTGTAGGTGCAGCAGCCGGTGCAGGGGTCTTGGCTCCAGCAACCGGGGTCTTGCACGCACTTGTTGACGATCGGGCCAGGGACACACTCGCTGACCGTCTTCCATTCGCCGCAGCAGACATCGACGTACTTCGTCTCGGTGCAGGGGCGGCAAACGGTGTAGCAGACGTCTTTGTAGCACGTCTCTGACACGACTTTGCAGGTCGTGTAACACTCATCTCGCCAGCAGGTTTGAACGCAGGGCTTGCAGACGGTGTAGCAGACGTCGCGGTAGCAGGTTTGATAGCACGGCTTGCAGACGTTGTAGCACTCGTCGCGCCAGCAAGTTTGGGTACAAGGAACGCAGACCGTGTAGGTCTCGTCACGGTAGCAGGTCTGATAGCACGGCACGCGCATCGTGCAGGTCTCGTCACGCCAGCAGGTTTGAGTCACTGGGCGGCAGACGGTGTAGCACTCGTCGCGATAGCAGGTCTCGTAGCAGGTCTTCGTGCAGCAGACGGGAACTTGCTCGCACTGCTGATCGTAGACCGTCTGGTAGCAGATTTTTTCGCAGCGGTCCCACACGGTTTCCTGAACCGTCTTGTAGCAGGTCGTGCATTGCTGCTGAGCTTGGCAGAGGTTGCCACACGGCGCGCAGGTCGAGGTGGGGCAGCAGTTGTAGCTGGCCGCTCCGCAATATCCGGCTTGTGCGAGCGGAGCTCCCGCCAGCAGCAGGAACAACACGCACAACATCATCCACGCGTTGCGTTTCATCGCAATCACTCCTCACTCATCGTCGCGGTGCATTTCGAGTCGGTGGTTCGTCCTGCTGGGCATGCGCACGGAAACTTGAGCGAAACCCAAGCTTTCGCGATGACGACACGACGCAGGCGCAATGCCTCCGTCGATGTCATTCGTCAGAGCGAACTCCCTCCCTGGAGATGGTCTTGTGACCAATGCCTGACACCGTGGACTCACTCGAGTCCTACTCACTCGTCGTCATCGTCAATCGGCATGTGACCGCTGAAGACTGTGCCCAAAGCCGACTGCTGTTGGTGGTTCACAGTCGAAAAAACTGCCGCAGCTTTACCGACCGCTACAACTCCTCCGGTCACTCCGGCGAGCGGCAAGAACTGCTGTAGCCCGGACGCCTACTTCCGGTCTCTCGGTCGTAGGCGTCCGAGCTACGAGCTCACTTCGGCTCATCAACAACCGTCTCGGCCGCGAGCCGGCTGAGCAGCACCTCTGGCCGCTCTTCGATGACCAGCAGGCTGCGATGTTTTGGCTTGATGAAGCCTTCCTGCACGGCGTGATCGACCAGTCTCACGAGCGGGTCGTAGTAGCCGCCGACGTTCAGCAAGCCGGTCAGCTTGCGATGCAGTCCCAACTGCGACCAGGTTACGACTTCGAAGAACTCCTCGAATGTCCCGAAGCCGCCCGGCAGTGCGACAAAGGCGTCGGACAATTCGGCCATCAACGCCTTGCGAGCGTGCATCGACGCAACGACGTGCATCTCGGTCACGCCGGGATGCAGCAGTTCTTCGGTCGCCAGCGACTCCGGGATCACGCCGATCACCTCGCCACCCTCGGCCAGCACAGCATCAGCGATGACTCCCATCAACCCGATGCTGCCGCCGCCGTAAACCAAGCCGATTCCCTCGCGGACCAGCAGTTGCCCGAGTTCGACCGCTGCCGCGCGATACCGCTCGCCCGTTCCGACCTTCGACCCACAGAACACACACAGCCGCCGCAAACTCATGATTTTTCCTTCTACGGACTCGCCGAGGTCGCAGAGTTTGAAAACTCACGAGCCACACTGCAAACTGCGGCCGTGTTTCTGGAATTGCTGAACTTCCTCCGCTTGCTCAAGGAACTCCCGCCATGTCTCACCGCCTCAGCCGACGTCATTTTCTGGGAACCTCTGCCGCCGCGACCGCCTGGTGGGTCGGCATGTCCGATCGGAGTTTCGCTCAGTCGAAGTCCCCCAACGAGAAGCTGAACCTCGCGATCGTCGGCGTTGCCGGCAAAGGGGGAGACAACGTCAACAATCTCGTCAGCGAGAACATGGTCGCGCTGTGTGACGTCGATCGAAACAACCTCGGCAAGGCGAGCGAGCGGTTCCCCAGCGCGACGAAGTTCGAAGACTACCGCGAGATGTTCGACAAGATGACGGACAAGATCGACGCCGTCGTCGTCTCGACCGCCGATCACACACACGCTCCGCCGAGTGCGCTCGCGATGACGCTCGGAAAACACGTCTACTGCGAGAAGCCGTTGGCTCACACCGTTCGCGAGGCGCGTGTGCTGGCCGGACTGGCCAAGAAACACAAAGTCGCCACGCAGATGGGGACTCAGATTCACGCCGGCGACAACTACCGCCGAGTCGTCGAGGTCATTCAAAGCGGCGCGATCGGCCCGGTGCGGGAAGTCTTCAACTGGTGCAACAAAGGTTGGTCCGACGGCCGCTTCGGAACTCCGAAGCCCGCACCGGCGCATTTGAACTGGGACGTCTGGCTCGGCCCCGCCAAGCAGCGTGAGTTCTGCGAGGGCATTCATCCGGCCAACTGGCGACGCTTCTGGGAGTACGGCTCCGGGACGTTCGGCGACATGGCGTGCCACGTCATGGACCTCCCGTTCTGGGCGCTCAATCTGCGATACCCAACCTCCGCCGCCTGCGAGGGCCCGGAGCTGCATCCCGACGGAGCACCCGCCTGGACGAAGTGCGACTTCGACTTCCCCGCTCGCGGAGACATGCCGGCCGTGAAGTTTCATTGGTCGGACGGCGGAGCACATCATGACCTCGTCAAGATCACGAAAGACCCCAGCGGCCGGTCGCTCAGCGAATGGGGACTCGGCGCGCTGTTTGTCGGCGACAAAGGGATGCTGGCTGCTGATTACGGCCGGTACGTTCTGTTGCCGCAGGACAAGTTTTCGGACTTCAAAGCGCCAGAGAAGTCGATCCCCGCATCGATCGGTCACTGGCGCGAGTGGGTCCAAGCCTGCAAGACCGGCTCGCCGACAACGTGCAACTTCGATTACTCCGGAGCGTTGACGGAAACGGTGCTGCTCGGCATCGTCGCGTTCCGCGCCGGAGCAAAACTCGATTGGGATGCGACCGCGCTCAAAGCTCGCAACTCGTCGAAAGCCGATGCCTTCGTGACCAAGGAATACCGAAAAGGATTCGAGGTCGCCGGCCTCTAATCACCACCAGCGCTCGGCGCGGGTCTCCTGACCCCGCCGCTGACTTGGACCGCAGGTCTCCCCTCGCAACGGGAGACCTGCGGTCGGGCAAAGCGGCGGGGTCAGGAGACCCGCGCCGAGCGCATCATTCACTCCAAACGAAAGACAACATGCTCAACATCTCGCAAACTGGTGCTTTGGATTTTCTCTCGCTTGGCGCGCTCGTGCATCGGCTCGACCCCGGCATCATTCCGTTCCGCAAGGCCAACAAGTGCGACATTCACGTCAGCGGCGGTGAGTTCAATGTCTCGGCCAATCTGTCCGACTGCTTTCGGCTGAACACCGGCGTCGCGAGTGCGATGGTCGATTACCCGATCGGCCACTTGATCGCCGAACGAGTTCGCGCGATGGGGGTCAAGCCGTTCTACAAGCACTTCGAGCACGACGGCGTCACCGGCCCGAACATGGCCACGGTCTACAGCGATCAAGGCTTGGGCGTTCGAGCACCGGTCGTGTTCTACAACCGCAGCAATGAGGGAGCCGCTCGGCTGAAACGCGGGGACTTTGATTGGAAGTCGATCATGGCTGGAGGCGTCCGTTGGTTTCACAGCGGCGGCATCTTCGCCGCGCTCTCTTCGACGACTCCCGATTTAATTATCGAAGCGATGCAAGCGGCGAAGGCCGCCGGAGCGGTCGTCTCGTTCGATCTCAACTTCCGCGCGAAGCTCTGGCAAATCTCCGGCGGCTTGGAGACCGCTCAGGCGACGCTGCGACGAATCTGCGCGAACGTCGACGTGCTGGTCGGCAACGAAGAGGACTTGCAGAAGGGCCTCGGATTGAAGGGCCAAGATGTCGAGGCCAAGGGAAAACTCGACCCCGCCGCGTTCTTCGGCATGATGGACGACGTCGTCAAGCAGTTGCCGAACATCAAAGTCGTGGCCACAACGCTCCGCGAAGTCCACACCACCAACAAACACGACTGGAGTGCGGTCTGCTGGATCGAAGGCAAGACGTATCAAGCTCCGACGTGCGAACTCGGTGTGTACGACCGAGTCGGCGGCGGCGACGGCTTCGCGGCTGGCTTCATCTACGGTCTGCTCAAGGGCCGCGCACCCGAAGAGGCGATCAAGCTCGGCTGGGCACACGGCGCGCTGCTGACGACCTTCCCCGGCGACACCACGATGGCGACCGTCGAACAAGTCGAAGCGTTTGCGAAGGGCGGCTCGGCGCGGATTCAGCGGTAGCCACCTGTTGAAATTCACCCCACTGGGCTTGTCCCCGTGGCTCGTTGGCTTTTGCACGACTTGACTGAATCGTTTGTCACATACGCAGTAGTGCATAAGCCAATAAACCACCGGGGCAAGCCCGGTGGGGTGAGTCTTTTTGGAGACCGATATGGGCTTTATCAACATCTCCGAGTTTCAGCCAATCGAACCGGTTCCCGGCTGCCGGATGCGGACTCCGTTCGGCAAGAACTTGATGCTGTCGCATCTCGAAATGGACGAGGGGGCCGAGGTGCCGCTGCACTCGCACCCGCACGAGCAAGGGGGCATGCTGATCCGGGGCACGCTGGAACTGACGATCGGAGACGAGACTCGTCTGTGCCAGCCGGGAGCGATGTTCCTGATCCCGCCAAACGTCAAACATCGAGCGGTCGCCGTCGGTGGCCCCTGTTTGGTGCTCGATGTTTTCAGTCCGGTGCGTGAGGACTACGCTGAACTTGTGAATCGCTACATCCCACCGGTTGAGCCACCGCCTGCCGACTCCACAAGGTGAATCATGCGACGTGATGGGTTCGTGATATTCGGTAGCCCAGGCCCTTGTGGCCTGGATGATTCGAGGCGCCTCGGGAATCGACCGACCCACAAAGGGTCGGGCTACAGGGGACTGTTTGTGGTCTTGCTGTTGATGTTGGGGTCGCGTGCTCAAGGCGACGAACTTCCGACGCCGCGATTGCCGCGAGACAAGCTGCTCGTCTATCGCGGTCCCAACAACGAACAACTGCCGGTGAAGTCTCCGGCTGATTGGCTCAAACGCCGCGCGGAGATTCTGCAAGGAGTCCAGTCTGTGATGGGCAAGCTCCCCGGCAAAGAGAAACGTTGTCCGCTCGACATGAAGGTCGAAGAGGATGTCGATTGCGGCAGCTACGTCCGACGACTCGTGACGTATTCGTCCGAGCCGGGTTCCCGAGTGCCGGCGTATCTTTGCATTCCGAAGAGCGTGCTGGGTGACAGCGGCAAGAAAGCTCCCGCCGTGCTCTGTCTGCACGGAACGGACAACGTCGTCGGCCACGGAGTCGTCGTCGGGCTGGGAGGCCGCCCGAATCGGCAATACGCCAGCGAACTCGCCGAGCGTGGTTATGTGACACTTGCACCGAATTACCCGTTGCTCGCGAAGTATCAGCCGGACGTCAACGCACTCGGCTGGCAGAGTGGGACGCTCAAAGCGGTGTGGGACAACATGCGCGGACTCGATCTGCTCGAATCGCTGTCGTTCGTGAAAGCGGGAGCATTCGGCACGATCGGACATTCGCTGGGTGGACACAACTCGGTTTACACGGCGTTCTTCGATGACCGGATCAATGCTGTTGTGTCGAGCTGCGGACTCGATTCGTACCTCGACTACTACGATGGCAACGAGAAGAACTGGTTCCCCGAAAAGGGCTGGTGTCAAACACGGTACATGCTCAAGCTCGCCGAGTATCGCGGTCGCTTACAGGAGATCCCGTTCGATTTCCACGAACTGGTCGGCTCGCTTGCACCGCGTCATGTGCTGATCGTCGCACCGCTGAAGGACTCGAACTTCCGAGCCGCAAGCGTGGATCGCGTGGCGACGGCCGCTCGCGAGGTTTTCAAACTGCACGGCCACGAGGACCGTCTGCGCGTCGAACATCCCGACTGCGATCACGATTTCCCGAACGAGATGCGGCAGCAGGCATACGAACTGTTCGACCGCGTGTTGCGTTAGTTTTCCTCTGACCCAAGGAGCCGCTCATGCCAGTATCGCGCCGCCAATTCCTGTCCACTGCCGCTGCTGCGATCGTTGCGGCTCCGGCCGTCGTCACCGCCAGCAAAACTGACAAGCCGTTGATCGTCGGTGAAGAGGAGCATCGCTTCGAGGTGCAGCACGAGTGGCCGCAGCTTCCCGAAAAATACACTTGGCAGACGACGCACAACGTGGCCGTGGACAAGTCGGGCAACCTCTACGTCATCCACGAAGGGCGAGCCGACCTCAAAGATCACCCGTCGATCTTCGTGTTCGACCCCGAAGGAAAATTCATTCGCGCGTTTGGTGCTCAGTTTCAGGGTGGCGGGCACGGGATCGAGATTCGCCAAGAAGGAAGCGAAGAGTTCCTCTACGTCTGCGCTTACCAGCATCTCAAGACGTTCGCCAAGATGGATCTGAAGGGCGGGATCATCTGGCAGCAGTACGCGCCGATGGAGTCCGGAGTGTATGCGCCGGGTGAGAACACTCGACCGGAAGATCGCCCGGAACGGGACAAGGTGTGGGGACCGAATCGTTTCCTGCCGACGAACTTCGCGTTCCTGGATGACGGCGGGTTCCTGTTGATCGACGGCTACGGAGCGTCCTACGTCCACCGTTACAACAAAGATGCCAAGTGGGTCAGTTGCTTCGGCGGTGTCGGCGACAGCGAAGGAGAGTTTCGGACTCCGCACGGCGTGTGGATCGACAAACGCGAGGGCCGCACGCCGTCGATCGTTGTCTGTGATCGCGCTCATCACACGCTGCAATACTTCTCGATGGACGGCAAGTACCTCGAAACGATCAAAGGCTTCGGTTTGCCCGCCAACGCCGAGACGTGGAAGAATCTGCTGTGCATTCCCGAACTGCATGCGCGCGTCACGCTCCTCAACGAGAAGAACGAAGTGGTCGCTCGGTTGGGTGAGGATGTGGCTCGCGTCACCGCAAAAGATGGCGGACAGATTCGGGGCGACAAATCAAAATGGCTCGACGGCAAGTTCGTGCATCCGCATGACGCTTGCTTCGCGGCGGACGGCAGCATCTTTGTGGCCGAGTGGGTCGGGACTGGTCGCATCTCGAAGTTGAAAAAGTTGGGATAACAGCCAACAGCTTTCAGCCGACAGCCATCAGCTGGCTGAAAGCTGTGGGCTGATGGCTGTCGGCTGTTATCACAAAACCGAAAGGCCAATCGTGCGAAATCACAAGAACCTCATGTTCTGGGAAGAGCTCATTCGTGTGCTGGTTCGCAGCTATCGGTTCGCGACGTCACTTCCCGGTAATGACCAGTTCACACTGGGAACCGAGATCAAACGGCAGGCGGTTCGGGTTCGCACGAAAGTTGTGGCGGCAGGTTCCATTGAATCCGCCGTCGAATCGGCCAATGCTTTGGATGCGGCGTATCAAGGGCTGAAGGAAATCGGCTCAAGCATCGAGTTCGCCGTGGAGCTTGGCATGACGAAATTGGAGTTGGTCAGCGATCTGCTCGAATCTCTGGACCGATTAGCGGGGGCGGTGTTTTCGTATCGCCGCTCGATGTCGTAGCGTTGCACTCGGCCGCGAGCTTCACACAATACTGACACTGTTTCCCCACCGCTTCCAAGTTTGGAAAGGCTCAGCATGAAGTACCTCGTTGAATTCATCGGCACGTTTTTTCTTGTGACCACGATCGGCTCGGTTGTGATCGAACCCGGAGCGGGTGCGTTGGCACCGTTGGCGATTGGTTCGGTGCTGATGGTCATGATCTACGCGGGAGGACATGTCTCCGGCGCGCATTACAACCCGGCGGTGACACTGGCGGTGTTTCTGCGTGGTAAGTGTCCGGCCAAAGATGTGCTGGGCTACATGATCTCGCAGGTGGCGGGCGCTGCGTTGGCGGCGGGGGTTGTGTTGTTCCTCAAGGACAGCCCGAAGCTCGAAGCCATGAAACCGGATGTGATCAAGGCGCTGGTCGCGGAGTTCCTCTTCACGTTCGCACTGTGTTACGTCGTGCTCAACGTGGCGACCTCGAAGAAAACGGCGGGCAATTCCAACTACGGTCTGGCAATCGGGTTCACCGTTCTGTCGGGAGCCTTCGCGGTCGGTTCGATCTCTGGCGGAGCGTTCAATCCGGCCGTCGCGGTGGGAATTACCGTGCTGGGTCTGTCGTCCCCCGCGAACATCTGGATCTTTCTGGTGGCCAATTTTGGGGCGGCCGCCGTTGCCGCCAGTGTGTTCAAGCTCATCAATCCGGACGACAAGTAAGCCATGCAGAACGTCGAAGTCGCGAGGATCTTTGAAGACCTCGCCGACCTGTTGGAACTCGACGGTGCGAACCCGTTTCGCGTGCGAGCCTACCGCAACGCCGCGCGTACGGTCGAAGCCCTGTCGGCCGACGTGGCGGCGATGGTCACGCACGACCCAGCCGAGTTGTTGCAACTCGAAGGGATTGGCAAAGACCTTTCCGACAAGATTGTCGTCATCGTCCAAACGGGCCAATTGCCGCAGTTGGAGGACTTGAAGGCGAAGATTCCTCCCGGAGTCGTGCAGATGCTGCGCATTCCGGGACTCGGCCCGAAGAAGGTCGCCGCGCTGTTCAAAGACCTCGGCCTCGAAACGCTTGAAGCTTTGAAGCAAGCGGCCGAAGAAGGTCGCATCGCGGAACTCAAAGGCTTTGGAAAGAAGACCGAGCAGTCGATTCTCGAAGGGCTCGCGATCGTGGCCGAGGCGGGGCAGCGAGTCTTCCTCGCCGATGCGAAGGTCGAGGCGGACGCGATCGTCGCCGACTTGCAGCAGCTCAGCAGCATCACGCAGGCGACCGTCGCGGGGAGCTGTCGGCGTCGCAAGGAAACAGTCGGCGATCTCGACGTGCTCGTCACGTCGTCCGATCACAACGCCGCGATGGACCGGCTGGCAGCGAATCCGCTGGTGGTGAAGGTGCTGGCTCGCGGCGACACGAAGCAGCGCGTGCGGCTGCGGTCGGGACTGGAACTCGATCTGCGAGTCGTCCCCGACGAGTCATTCGGAGCTGCCTCGCAGTACTTCACTGGCTCAAAGGAGCACAACATCGTCATCCGCCGCCGCGCGCAGGAGCGGGGCTTGAAGCTCAACGAGTACGGACTGTTTCGTGGTGACGAGTCGGTCGCGAGCCGCACGGAAGAAGAGGTCTACGCGGCTGTCGGCCTGCCGTGGATTCCTCCGGAACTCCGCGAGAATCGCGGCGAGATCGAACGGGCCGAAGCGGGACAATTGCCGAAGCTGATTGAACTCGCCGACATCCGCGGTGACCTGCACATGCACACGACAGCGACCGACGGCATGAACTCGATCCGTGAGATGGCCGAAGCGGCGAAGGCTCGCGGACTGCAATACATCGCGATCACCGATCACTCGAAGCGCGTCACGATGGCCAACGGACTCGATGCCGAGCGCCTGCGAGCGCACTGGAAAGCCATCGACAAAGTTCGCGGTGAAGTCAGTGGCATCGAAATCCTCAAAGGGATCGAGTGCGACATTCTCGAAGACGCGACGATGGACTTGCCCGACGACGTGCTCTCCGAAGCCGATTGGGTGCTCGCCGTGTTGCATTACGGTCTCAAACAGCCGCGTGAGCAAATCGACAAGCGGCTGCTCAACGCGATCCGCAACCCGCACGTCGATGCGATCGGCCATCTGACCGGCCGCTTGGTCAATCAGCGTCCGGGAGCCGACCTGACGTTTGAAGACGTCCTCAAAGCCGCCGCCGATCACGGCACTTGGCTGGAGATCAACGCGCATCCCAGCCGCCTCGATCTCGACGACATCCACGCCGCAGCAGCGAAGGACCGAGGCATCCCGATCGTCATCAACACCGACGCTCATAGCACGGCCGGCTTCGACGTGATGCAGTACGGCATTTTCCAGGCTCGTCGCGCTGGCTTGGAAGCCAAAGATGTCGCAAACGCTCGGCCGTTCGCTCAGTTTCAAAAGCTGCTGTGCGGTTCGTGAGCCGACCGGTTCCGGTGTGATTGGGATCGGCTCGCAGATTCGATATTCCTTGGATCGACCGATACCATCGTCGATCACCATCTCAAACCTGTCATGGACCATCGTCCGACGTTCTTTCCGATGTCTGCAACTTTGATCTGAGAGGGGCTTATGAAATCGCAACTTTTGACGAGCGTCATCCTGGCATGTTTCGCGACGGTCTGTCACGGTGCCGACAACGATCAGGCGATTCGCCGAGCGGTCGTGAAAGTCATCGCTACTCAAGGGCAGTTGAACCTCGCGAACCCGTGGCATCGCAGCGAAGGAGTCGAGGTGACGGGCTCCGGGATCTGGCTGGGTGATCGCCGAATCTTGACGAACGCTCATTGCGTCGAGCGGAACATCCAAGTTTCCATCCAGACGATCGATTCGAACGACCGGATTCCAGCCACGGTCAAGCTGATCGCTCACGCGATCGACCTGGCTGTACTAGAGATCGAAAACGATGAGCCTTTTCGGAAGGCCCAGTCTCCGGAGATGGTGACCGAACTTCCGAAGTTGCGAACCACGGTGCGAGTCTATGGCTTTCCGGAAGGAGGCGACTCATTGTCGGTCACGGAAGGGATCATCTCGCGGATTGAATACACCGCCTACTACTACAACGAAGCGGGTTTGCGGATGCAGATCGACGCAGCCGTCAATCGGGGCAACAGCGGCGGTCCGGTTCTCAGTGATGGCAAGCTCATTGGACTGACGTTCGCCAAGATGACGGCTGCGGATAACATCGGTTATGTGATTCCCGCGGAAGAAATCGCTGCCGTGTTGAAAGACGGCGAAGACAGCTCGATTGATGGCAAGTACCTCATGGCCGCCGATGGACAACGATTCGAAAACGCTTCGCTGCGGCGACAGATCGGCGTTCCCAAAGAAGTGACCGGCGTGCTGATCAACAGCATCACCTCAAAACTCGAGAACTACCCGCTGCGGCTCGACGACGTCCTGACACACATCGAAGACCAGGCTCTCGACAACAGTGGCCAAGCCAGTCTGAGCGATGAGGTCCGAGTCGCGGCTTCGTACTTCATCAACAAGTTTGCCAAAGACGGTCGCGTCTCCGTCAAAGTCTGGAGGAAGGGGGCGGCGGAAACCATCGAGATACCTCTGGAACGATATCCCGTCGGAGTGCAGAGGTTTCTCAAGGGTCGCGACCTCGACTGGTTCATGATTGGCCCCTTCGTGTTGGGAGAGGCGACCGCCGACTACTTTCAAATGTTCGATACGATGCTGTTGAATGGCACACCGCAACAGCGGCAAGCGATCATTGCGGCACTCGCTGGGATGCAATTTCGCAAAAGTCCGTTGTTGAGTCGCCGCTACGACCGGCCCGCATTTGACGGCGAGCAGATGCTGATCGTGCTGAATTGGCTGCCTCACCGCATTAGTACGGGATATGTTCCGCCAGCCGGCTGTACTTTGAAATCCGTGAATGGAAAACCGATTCAAAACGCTCGTCAACTGGTCGAAGTGTTGCGTGATTCGCGTGACGAGTTTCTGAGTTTCGAGTTCCACGAACACCAATCAGAACGCCTGGTCTTTTCACGCCAAGATCTGCTGGCCGCAACCAAAGACCTGATGGACAAGCTGGGAATTCCTCGACAAGGTTCGCCGAGCTTGATGGAAGTCTGGAACACGAAGCCGACAGAATGAACCGCATTCCGATCTCTTGATCTGTGGATTGACCTCATGGATTCTCGCTATCGCATTGCCGACACCAGCCAGATCATCACCCCCGCGCTGGTCGTGTTTCGTGAACTCCTCGAAGACAACCTGCGGCGGATGGTCGAAATCGCCAAGCGGCCGAATCGGCTGCGTCCGCATTGCAAGACGCACAAGACGCGCGAGATCGCTCGGATGGAGTTGGAACTTGGCATCGTCAAGCACAAATGCGCGACCTTCGCCGAGGCCGAGATGCTGGCCAGCGTTGGCATCAACGACATCTTCCTGGCGTACAACCTCGTCGGACCGAATGTGCGGCGATCGGTGGATTTCGTGAAGCAGTTTCCCGACGTGACGCTGTCCGTCACGGCCGATCATCCGCGAGGGATCGCGTCGCTTGGTGAAGCGATGGACGCGGCAGGACGCCGAGTCGATGTGCTGCTGGACATCGACGTCGGCCAGCATCGGACGGGCGTGCCGGTCGGCTCGCACGCGGCCGAGTTGTATCGCCAGATTTCTGCGACTCGCGGACTGAAGCCAGGAGGCTTTCATGTCTACGACGGGCATCAACATCAACTCTCTCGTGACGAGCGTCGAGTCGCCGTGCTGGCGGAATTCGAAAAGGTGCGAGTGTTCCGCGACAACTTGGTCGCGTCGGGGCAATCGGTTCCGCGCCTGGTCTGTGGCGGGACAGCTTCGTTTCCGATTTATGCCGAACTCGACGATTCGACGATCGAGCTCAGCCCCGGCACCTGCGTGCTGAACGATGTCGGCTACTCCGAGCACTTCCCCGATCTCGACTTCCCACCCGCCGCCGTGATGCTGACGCGAGTCGTCAGCCGCCCGGCCGCCGATCGCATCACATTGGACCTCGGCTACAAAGCGGTCGCCTCCGATCCGCCCGCCGGACAGCGCGTAATGTTTCCCGACCTGCCGGACGCCAAGCAAGTACTTCAAAACGAAGAGCATCTCGTGTTACAGACGTCCCGCGCCAACGAGTTCCAACCGGGCGACGAATTGCTGGCAATCCCGCGTCATGTCTGCCCAACGTGTGCATTGCATCGAGCGATCTTTGTCATCGCGGGCGGAGAACTCGTCGATCAATGGGAAGTTGCTTCGCGCGATCGTTGGCTGACGATCTAATCCGACAGCGCACTTTCTCTCCGCCACCGGGCCTGCCCCGAATCAACCTCGCAATGACGAGCTTCTCGTCTTGACGACCCGATTTCTGCGATTCTCAGCGGCCTTTGCATTTTTGCGGTGAGAATTGTCTGCCTGAAATGCCCAGTCGAAGTCACTTCAATTCCTTGATGCGGATACGGCGGTATTCCATCTGGCCGCGGTCGGCTTCGAGGCCGATCGGGCCGGTCGGCGGGAGTTCGTTAGGGAACTTCAGTTCCTCGCCGTTGCAGGTGCAGGTCGCGATTTTGCCTTTGACGATGACCTCGATTTCGTTCCAGTCCTGCGGCTTGTATTTCTTCAGATCTTTGTACGGGCCGGCCACCAGGTAGTCGCGACATTGAAGTTGTGGCTTGCGGAGGAAGATGCCGCTGTCGGCGTTCACTTCGGCGCGGAACTCCAGCTTCAAGTGGAAGTCGTGCGGGAACTCGCGCGTGGTCCACATTTGTGCGAGGCCCTTGCCGGGATTCACGACGATGTGACCATCACGAGCGGTGTAGCGGCCGTCACTGGCGTGCTGCTGGCCTTTGAACTCGGGACCGTTCGCGTAGTGCCAGCCGGTCAGATCGGTGCCGTTGAGCAGCATCTCGAAGCCCGGTTCCAGCACAAACGCGCTGTCGGTTTGAGACGGCAGGACCATGATGCAGGAGGGACTTGTGATCGCGATCGGTTCGCCGATGGACTTCAAGCCCCCCGTTTGCGAGTCGATCCGAAACATCACGACGTTACTGCCCGCCATGTTCGCGCACAGCAGCAATTCGCCGCCGGGCAGGATTGCGAGATTTTGCGGACCTTTGCCGAGGCTCGGTTCGATGCCGATCAACGTCAGCTTTCCATCGTCGCCAATGCGGTACGCGGCGATGCTGTCGTGTCCGCGATTCGTGCCGTACAGGAAGCGACCGTTTGGTGTGATCTTGAGGTCGGCGCAATGGCTGGTCCCTTTGAAGTCCGCCGGTACGGTCGAAATGGTTTGCGTCTCTGTAAGCTTTCCCGCTTGAGAGTCGTAGTCAAACACAGTCACCGAATTGCTGAGTTCGTTGATGACGTAGACTCGTTTGCCATTCGGGTGGAACGTCAGATGCCGAGGCCCAGCTCCGGCGGGTGATTTGGCGAACGGCGGATCGTTGGGAGTCAGCTTGGACGTCTTCGCATCCAGCCGATAGCTGAGCACTTGATCGAGTCCCAAATCCGCCGCGAACACAAACCGATTGTCCGGGCTGACGACGATGCAGTGCGCGTGCGGCTCCTTCTGCCGGGCGGGATCGACGCTCGATCCTGTGTGCTGCACGAAGGACGCCGCCTCGCCGAGAGAACCATCCGCCTGCACCGGCAGTGACGCCACGCTGCCGCTGGAATAATTGGCAACGAGCACCGATTTGCCCGTCGCGTCGACGTCCAGAGAGCAGGCCGCGGTTCCAAGCGCCGATTGACGGTTCAGCAATTTCAACCGGCCGGTGCGACCCTCGATCTGATAAGCGGCGATCTGTTCGTTCTCTTTGCTGCCGAAGTTTTTCGCGTGAATCGAATACAGAAACTTCTGGTTCTTTGACACCGCCAGGAAGAACGGGTTCTCAACGCCGGTTGTCTGCTGCAGCGGCTTGAGATGACCGGTCTTCGACTCCAACTGAAAGGCATGAATGCTCCCCTTGTCGCCGGCCGCGAAGGCCGAGATGAAAACCAGAGGCTCGTCCGCATTCGCCGTGGGAAATGGTTTGCTCAACATCGCACCTACCAAAATGAGAAACAGAGATCGCACACCGTTGACGTTCATGGGTCGCTCCTAAATTCCGAGATGTCGAGACCTATCCACTTCGACGGGTCGTCACCGTAGAAGGTCGAGCCTGTCGCTTCAACCAGCACGACGCGCCAGCGAGTGATTTTCTCCGATCGATCACTCGCTGCTATGTGGCGGTTTGTCAAATGGGTGAAGGGGAGTTGGGACGGAATTCACGAGCAGGCTGCTATTCGTGTCGTCTTTCGTTGAGGAAAGAGACCAGTTCAACGATACGCGGGAGACGGAACAGACTGGCGCACGGGGGTGGCCCAGCGAGTGGACGGACGCGTCTCCATCGTGATCCGAGGTGGCGGTTTCGACCGCCGGGAATATTTGAGTTCGTGAGGAACCGCAACAACGAGCAACACGCACGACAAACACACTAACTGGCAACGAAGATCTTCTCAAAGACGGACTCTCTCAATGACAATCAACTCGGTGCGGCGGCCGGAAGAACGCTCGTGGCTTGTGGGGGCGAGGAAGAACGCGAAGTGGTGTCGCACGCAGGACGAACGCGGGCCGCTTGAGCTTTGTGCCACAGGC
>SYJG01000287.1 GCA_005798445.1 Planctomyces sp. | reverse complement strand
TGGGGGAAAGGGGGAGGTTTCTCTCGGATTCAACTCCATCACAAACAACCGGCATGAGTGACTCGTGCCATTCTCTTGCCGACGGCCTTCACCTGCTGTTTGATCCGCCGTGAATAATCCCGGCTAGCGCCGTGCCGCTCACTTCCCACTCTGCGAGCCGCTGCTGCCAATCGGGAGTTGCTTTGCGGAGTTCCTCTTCGATGTCGTTGATCTCACCACGGAGGTCGGCGATCTGCATTCGCTCGGCTTCCGAGTACACGACCGACTGCGCTTCGTGGTCGTTGTTGAGGAACGCGAACAGCCGGTAGTAATCGCGCTGCGTCAGTGGATCGAACTTGTGGTCGTGGCATTGAGCACACTGAATCGTCAGGCCGAGCATCGCCTTGCCGACCGCCTCCATGCGATCGAACATCGCGTCCATGCGGAACTGTTCGGGATCGACGCCTCCCTCTTCGTTGAGCATCGAGTTCCGCAAGAATCCGGTCGCGACGATTTGGTCCTGAGTCGTGTTCGGCAGCAGATCGCCGGCGAGTTGCTCGGTGAGAAACTGGTCGTAGCCGAGATCCCGATTCAACGCATTGACGACCCAGTCGCGATAGAACCACATCTGTCGCGACTTGTCCTTCTCAAAACCGTCCGAGTCCGCGTACCGCGCGGCGTCGAGCCAATGCCGCGCCCACCGCTCGCCGTAATGCGGCGAGGCGAGCAGTCGCTCGACCTGTTTGTCGAACGCATCGGGGGAATTGTCGGCGACGAACGCATCGACTTCTTCAATCGTGGGAGGCAGGCCGATCAAGTCGAGACTGACTCGACGAAGCCAGGTGACGCGGTCGGTTTCCGGTGAGAGAGTCAGGCCCTCGCGTTGCAGGCGGTCGAGGATGAATTGATCGATTGGGGTTTGAGGATTTGGGATAACGGCCATCGGCTTTCGGCCATCAGCCATCGGCCGGACAGTCGGGACTCGCGGGCGAACCGGAGCCTTGAACGCCCAGTGGTCGGTTCCTTTCGACTTCAACTCGACGGACGCTGACTCCGGCCACTCGGCCCCTTGGTCGATCCAGGCTCGCAGAACCGCGACTTGTTCGGCGGTCAGCCGGTCCCCTTCAGGAGGCATCTTAATATCGGGATCGAGTCCCGCGACGTACCGAATCAACGGACTCTCGCCGCTCTTGCCGGGCACGATGGCTCGGCCGATGTCACCGCCACGCAACGCGGACGGCTTATGGTCGAGCCGATAGGCCGACTCCTGCTTCTTCGCGCCGTGACACGACAGGCACTTCGCCTCGAAAATCGGCTGCACGTCTTTGACGAAGTCGATCTTGCGAGTTGCCGGCTTCGGAGTTTGATCGTCGGCGGCCAGTCCAATCGACACTGCCATCACACTCAACGAAGAAATCCACAACCACGAGCAGCGTTGCCGAGCCATCGAATGATCCCGCCAATGAGGATGAGAGGACGAACTGTCTTCGCGGTCCACCGTAGCTACGGCGACGAGACTCGTCCACGTTCGGCCTACCTCGCGGGTAACACCAAGTCGCAGACGACCATGCGGTGATCCGAGTGCTCAGAACGGACAGCCCAAGTCGCGATCGGCTGAAAATGACCACTAGCCCAAATCTGGTCGAATCGCAGGACCGGAATCGAATTGAGCACGGTGTTGCCCCAGCCGCGACCAGCCACGTCAAACGTGTCGCGTGCGAACGGTCGGAGCCTCGTCGTTGATCGGTCGTGCTGCGCGGCGTTGAAGTCACCACCGACGACTTGGATGCCTCGCAACTCGCCACGCAAAAGCTCACAGAGTTGACCGATTTGGTTTTCGTGCTGTTGTCGCTTTGCGGTTTGCTCTCGCCAGCACGCGGGGTTCCAAAGGTCATAACGCACGATGGGCGGTGCCAGGCGGAGACTGACGACGACGATCTCCGGACCACCGGGAGGCTGAATCGAACCGATCACGAAATGGTCTTTCACTTCCATCCGCTGGATCGGCCAACGAGCGACGATGGATGTATCGGAACTCCAAAGAACGCCGTGCGACGCTCCGAACAACTCCGTCGCCAACTGTTCCAAGTCATCTCGGCCGGGGGACTCTTGAAACAGCAGAATGTCTGGAGTCACTGACAAGGCATCGCGCGCCGTTCGCAAGGAGCCGTCAGCACAATTCAACGAGACGACGCGCAACCGCAATGCGTGCAGCTCCATCGATGGTGCCGACACGACGTGCGACCACATCGATCGAAACAGACTGCGACACTCTTCCACACACCAGACTGCAAACGCCATCCACACGACCGCCAGCGCAACCAGCCAGCGTCGAAGTCGCAAACGGCGAGCGAGAAGCAACGCGGCCACGCCGGCCAACAACCAACACCAAGTGGGAATCAGACTCAAAGCCGCCAGCATGTCCGGTTGCCAGATGCCATTGCACAATTCCGTCATTGCGATCAAGCAAGATGTCGCAAACCAACCGACTGCCCAACGCTGACTTCGTCGCTCGCGGTTTGACGCTGTGACGGAAGACGGTGAAGGTGGAAGCAGCTCAGTCATGGGATTCACAACGTCACTTTTTCAGTAATTCGGTCTGCCAACCCAGCGACTCGATGCGACGAAGTTCAGCGTCGATGTCGGAACCTTCATAAAACGAGAGCCAGCCGCGCAGAGTCTGCATTTCGCCGGGAGCACAGTCCGGGAACTTCGGGTCCGAGTGCAGGCACGGGCACGGCGCGTTGCCCCACGGGCGGTGGCACGGCTCCCAGGCAGTGATGATCCAGCGTTTCTTCGAGTCGTCATGCACGGCGACGAATGGCTTGCGGAACAGCTTGTTGTCGTTCGTCTGAGCCGCGAAGCCGCTCGCCCCTTTGAGCATCACGCAGTTCTGCACCCGCAGGTCGGAGAGTTTTTCCTTCGAGCCGTTCTTCAACCACAACTCCATCCGCACGGCTTCACGTTGCGGAACGATGAGCGCACCGAACTCGATGCCGTTCGGCAGGCGGCGCTGAATGTCGAGCGATCCGTCTTTGCGGCGGTTCCATTCCAGTCGCTCCATCGCGTTCCCTTGCTTGGACCACACCGTGTCGATGTGCGTGTGAGCCAAATACGTCAGGCCGAGATTCGACCACAACGCCTCCGGGACATCGACGACGACGTAGCTCTTGTCGTCCCACGGCGTGAAGACGCTGACTTTCGTCTCGCGTTGCGGATTGACCGCTCCGTCGAGAAACCCGATCCGCGGATGCCGGCCACCGGGATACGGCAGCACTCGCAACGGCGAGTTCGCCGCTCGAGCTGGGCGATTGTCGTCCCGAATGTCGAACTTCGTTCTCGCGGCTTTGATCTCGTCCGCAGTCATCCCCGTGGCAGCGGTGATCTCGTCGTTCGAGAAGCGGTGATGCCAGATCATGTTCTCCAGCCAGTACCGAAGTTCGGCATCACCCTGCGGCCGGCGAGCGTTCGCGGGATCGTCGGCCCAAATGGGATTCGCAGTCACGATAGTGATTAACGCCGTGATGGCCAGCCAAACGAGACGAGTCATGATCTGTGGTCCTTGTGTGTCACGCGGCATCAGCACGAACAGACCGCATTGAGCCGCCGCTGCAAATCGGAGAATGCCGCGTCCACCTTCGCTGGTGGCGACAGCAGCCAATTTCGTGTGACTTCGCGCACGAATGCTTGAGCCTCCGAGGTCAAATAGTCCACTGTGCTTTTCCCGTCGACGCGAGCCAACATGCAGGCCGCAAGATGCGAGACGGTGTGATGTTCGCCAGACGGCATTGAACAGGCCCCACGATAGGCCGACCAAAATGCGCGAACCACTTCGAGGAACTCATCCGAACGTCGTGCGTGCTTGATCGTTTTCAGCAATAGGTGGCTCAGGTAGAAGCCGAGATCGAATGCCGGATCGCCGAAGTGTCCCGTCTCGAAATCGACCAACACGAGTCGCGGTCGCTCGCCGTCGCTGCTCGATTCGCTGGGGACCAGCAGAATGTTCTTCGGACTGAAGTCGCCGAGGACGAGGCAACTTGTCGTGGCCAGCGTCTCGTCGATGAGCCGCTGCAACGCCGCACGCAACTCCGGCTGCCGTTCCGCCACGAAGCCGTAAAACGGATCGAGCCGCAGTTCGTCGAAGATCGTGCGGTCACCGAGTCGCTCGCGCAGGTCGGAATCGCCGGTCGTGCGGGCGTGAATCATCGCCAGCGTCTCGCCGAGTCGGCGTCCGATCGAGGCGTCCGCCTCGCCGTTCAAGAGGCTGCTCTTCCAGACGAGGTGCTCGCTCGAGATGGCTTCCATCGCGAACAGAAAGTTGTCGCGGTCCTCGAACAGCAGCTTGGGGACTAGGCCCAGAGGTGTCACGCGCGACAAGACTTCCAGCACGTCTCGTTCGCGCCAGATCCGTTCCGGTTGGCTGAACCAAGCCGCTTGCGTGCGGAGCTGTGCTCGCGATTGTTTGACGACGAAGTCCTCGCCACCGGGGACGGTGACGCGCATCACGACATTCGAGACTCCGCCGCTGAGCACCTCGGCGCTCGAGCGTGCGGCAACGGCAGCGGACAACCGGCCGGTGTCGCGCAGGTAGTCGATCAAGTTGTCGGGACCGAGTTCGAGCATGTGGGCTCCGAGCATGTCAAAGTGTGTTCTCAGAGTAGCCATTCTTTCGGAGAAGACGAGCCGATCGGCGTCAAGCCATCTTGACGGTCGCGCGCGCGACTTCTAGCATCCGCCTCCCAGTCTTGGGTTTCGAGGGGCCTTCTCTTCACGATGCCGTCTGAGCATCGAGCTTGCTGCCAACTGTCCGCAACCGGAACACAGCGCATTCGGCAGAAGCGTTTCTCCCCTCCCACTCGGGATCGACTCGATCACGATCAATCTGGCTCACGGGATGTGACGCCGATGCTTGTCCGGCAACAAGGCTCAGCGCTCGTCGTTCACACCCCCGCCAAGCTCAATTTGTTTCTGGAGATTCTGGGGAAACGGCCCGATGGCTTCCACGAGCTGGAAACGCTCATGGTCACCGTCGGTCTGTACGACACGTTGCGGTTCACGGAGGACGATTCTTCTGCTTCGCCGTCGCGATCTGCGTCGGCAGTGTCTGCGGCTAATCTGCCGTCCGACATTCACCTGTCATGCTGTTGGGCCGGGCCGCCGGAGTTTTCTCCTGGACCAATCCCAACGGGCCGCGACAATTTGGTGGTTCGGGCGGCGGAGTTGTTGCGTGAGGTCACGGGCACTCGGCGAGGAGTGTCCATCGAGCTGACCAAACGCATTCCGATGGCCGCCGGATTGGCAGGAGGATCGAGCGACTGTGCCGCAACGTTGTTTGCCTTGAACCGGTTATGGAAGTTGGGCCTACCCGACCAGCGATTGCTGGAACTGGCGGCTCAGCTGGGGAGTGACATTGCATTTTTTCTGACGCGGACTTCGGCTGCCGTTTGTCGTGGCCGAGGCGAAATCATCGAACCAGTGGCTGCACCCATGAGACTGCACTTCGTGATCGCCAAACCTGCCAGCGGGCTTTCGACCGCCGCCGTGTTCCGGCAGTGTCGTCCCGCCGCGTCACCCCGCTCCGCTCAACCGCTGGTCGATTCGCTGTGTCGTGGTCGACTTTCGGTCGCCGCTCGGCAACTGCACAACGCTCTGCAACCGCCGGCCGAACAACTCAACCCCGACGTCGTTCGTCTGCGTCGCACGTTCTCCCGACTGCCGTTCCTCGGACATCAGATGAGCGGCAGCGGCACTTCGTATTTCGGTCTTTGTTCGCAGCTCGATCAGGCGAGGGCACTGGCGGCCCAAGTCCGATCGGCCGGCTGCGATGATGTGTTTGTGGCGTCGACTCAACCCTGACCTGTGAGCTTGGTTTTCATCAGTGAAGGAGTGCTGCCGTGGAAATCACCGAAGTGCGCGTCAAATTAATGAGTGACCCCAACGACCGCTTGATGGGCTTCTGCTCGATCACGCTCGACGGCAGCTTTGTCATTCGGGATCTGAAGATCATCCAAGGAGGCAAAGGCTGCTTCGTGGCGATGCCCAGCCGCCGCCTGATGGACCGCTGCTCGCGCTGCCACACCAAGAACCACCTCCGCTCGCGATTCTGCAACCACTGCGGCGGGCAACTCCGCGAAGACCGCTCCGCCAAAGACCTCGACGGCCGAGCCAAGCTCTACGCCGACATCGCGCACCCGATCAACTGCGACTGCCGCGAGAAGATCCAAATCAAAGTCATGGAAGCCTTCGAGCAGGAAAAAATCCTGGCTCAGCAAGAGGGCTACATCTGCCGCTACGACGACTACGGCGAAGACGACTACGACGACGAACCGATTGCCGCCACGCTCCCACGGCGCGAAGCTCCCGGTCGAGAGGGAACAATCCGCATCGACCAACCGCAACGCTGCGAAGGCCCGGCCGAACCGCACGTCCTCAAGATGCCGCAGTCCGAACCGGCGAGAGCCTCAGTCCATCTCAGCCACAACGACGACGAATCGTTCGGCTCCGGCATCGACTGAGAAGTAGGTCAGCCTTTCCAGGCTGACCCGATCGGCGATCGAGGCGGCTTTGCCAATTCGGGTCAGGCTGGAAAGCCTGACCTACGGGTCGCTACTTCGCGGAGTTTTCCTTGATGAACTCCCGCGTCCGAGCGATCACTTCGTCGTTGATCCCCATGTGCCCCATCTCGGGATAGCGATGAAACGTGTGCTTCGCACCCGCCTTTTGCAGCACCTCGATCATCGTCAGAGCATTCGCAATCGGCACCGACTTGTCGTTGTCCGAATGCAGAATCAGCAACGGCTTCGAGGTCTTCGTGACATGCTTAGTCGGCGAGGCGTACGCCCTCGCTTCGGCCACATCGACTCCTGGCGGAGTCCACAGTGCTCCCCAATCCAGGGCCACCAAATCGTAGGCCGCCGCCACGCTGATTGCGGCACGAAAGTCGTTGCTCTCTTTCTCCCAGCCGCCGGTACGCGGATAGGTTCCGTCACCGAGCGTCGTCGCCAGCGAGACCATGTGACCTCCTGCCGACTGCCCGATCAAGAAGATCCGCTGCGTGTCGATGTTGAATTCCTTCGCGTGCGCGTGGACGTATCGGATCGCGCACTGGAAGTCCTGATAACAGGCCGGAGCCGGCGTCGAATTCTTCAACCGATAGTCGATCGACATCGCGAAGAAGCCGAACCCCGCCCACTGTTCGACCTTGATCGTCGAGGCATCCTTTTTGTGTCCACCGACCCAACGTCCGCCATGCACCGAGATGAGCGCCGGCACCGGCTCCTTCGATTCGGGAAAGGCAATGTCCGCCAGCAGTCCCGCGCCGTGGACTCGGCCGTAGACGACATCTTCGCGAACGACAATTTTCGGAGCAGCCTTCTCGTCCGCCATGCCGACTTCGCGCTCGCTGAATTTGTTCGTGACCAATCCAGCCACCAACAGCCCACAAGTCACCCACGCGATTCGGAATCGTGTCGTCGTCATGCTGCACCTGCCTTGTCGAAAACGAAGTGTTGAAATTGCCTCAGACTCACGAGCCATCATCGGCAACCGCGCCGACCGGCACAACCTTGTGCCGCACTCAGTAACCCGAAGCGTCAGCGAGGGCGAACGCTTCACAGACTCCCGATCATCGTCTTTCGGATCGCCCGCCCTCGCTGGCGCTTCGGGTTAGTGTTCTGGCGGCGTTTCCCGGACGACTGGAATCGTGCAGTCGATTGCCAGCCAGGACAGCGCACACAGCGCGTACGTCACTCCGACAATGACGAACACCGGCCGCCAGCCGTAGTGCTCGGAGACGGGGCCAAAGACCAACGGAGCGGCGACTAGGGCGATGCCGGCGATTGAGTTACTGAACGCGTAGACGGACGCGGTCGCTTTGCCGCCGATGTCGGTGATGACTCCCAAGTTGGTGGTCAGGCTCCAGTCGCCGAACAGCTTCACGAAGAACAGGATCGAGCAGAACACATACGGCCGGTCGAAGAAGATCAACGCGACGAACATCAGCACGGCAGCCAGTCCTTTGCCGACGACCGCCACGCTGGCACGCGACCAGCGGCGGTTCCCCGTGCGAACGATCAGATAGTCATTGAGCATCCCGCCGGTCACCCCCGCGACCGCTCCACCCAGCAACGGCAGGGCCGAGTAAATCCCCATCTCCTTGAACTTCAGCCCATGCACCTGCGACAGGAACAACGGAATCCAATTCGAGTAGATGTTGTCGGCAAACGTGCTGAGCACATTTTGCAGGCTCAGCCAGATCAGATTCATCAGCGATCGCGGAGTCATCGAACGCAGCGTCGCTTGAAAACCCAGAGCCGGAGTTGCTCTGCCCAAGACGTCATCGCCGTCGATCAGTCGAGCTTCCACCTCGTCGACGTTTGGATGCTCGCGCGGCGAGTTACGGAACACGACCACGAACAGCAGCGTGTTCACAGCGCCGACGGCCACGAGAATCCAAACGGCGCTGCGCCAATCGAGTCCCCATACTCCCAGCAGCAACGTCGTGAACACGACCGAGGAACTCAGAGCACCCAGCCGGCCGGCCAGCACGCCGACGCTCCCTTGCAACGTCGTGCGGACGGCTGGTGGATACCACGTCCGAGCGACCCGGCTCAGGCAGGCATACACGGCTGATTGGCCGGTCCCCAACGCCGCTCGCGAGAACCACAGCCAGTTCACCGACGGTGCCCAGGCCATTAACCCCATCGCGGCGCACCACAACACCATCAAGCCGGTCAGCACCAGATGGACGCCCCAGACATCGGCCGCGATCCCCAGCGGAAACTGAAAGCCCGCGTAGCAGAATGAGAACGCCGAATCGAGCTGACCAAGCTGCGTGTTGGTCAGCTTGTATTCGTCGGCCAGCGTCGGCTTGATGAACGCGAAGACGTAGCGATGCAGATACAGCAACGCCGAGATCGCGAACGCCAACGAAAACACACTCCAGCGAACATTCGTCGGTGCGGCAGCGGGTGAGACGTCGGTGTTCGCCATATCGAGCCAGCTCGTGGTTCAGCAGTTCGTAGCAGGCACACTCCGTGTGCCGTCAAATCGCCGACTGTGAAACGATGACGGACGGCACACGGAGTGTGCCTGCTAGTGCGTTTGCAAGTGGATTGAATCAGTGAGGTGTAAGTCCTCGTCGAAGTTGGTTTGAACTTTGTATCCGAACGTAACTGCGTCGTCGTGAGACGGGGTGGAGAGCAACGGGAGGAGAACGGCTAGTCCGTAGGAT
>SYJG01000027.1 GCA_005798445.1 Planctomyces sp. | reverse complement strand
TTCGGCGAGCGGCAGGGCGTCTGCCCTCCGAGTGTTTCCTTCTGTTTTGGCTCGGAGGGCAGACGCCCTGCCGCTCGCCGAATCTCTCATGACACCTCGCGAGAGGTATAGTCGCTTACCCGAAACGGACACCAGCGCCGCGACACGATCGAAGTCCTGAAACGCCGCGATCAAGGTTTCCAAATGCTCGGCCTGAACTCCGACACGAGCCTGCTGATTCGCGGCCTGCAACTCGCGCTGAAAACGCTGACCATCCCGCGCCAACCCTCCGCCGAAGCGACCCCGCCGCGCTAAGACTGAACGACGTCCAAGGCGATAAACCAACAGAAGTCGCGGCTTGTAGGGTGGGACCAGCGGCGCTTCGCCGCGCCGGCCCACCACCCGATGAACAACACCATCAATGAGCGCGGCATTGGTGGGCCGGCGCTCGAAGCGAGCTGGTCCCACCCTACAGGACTTCGGAAGTCTGTCGGCTGCCATTGTCCATCGAGCAACAACGTCATCACTTGATTTCCAAAACGGCCAAAGGCATCGTGTCGCCGACTTCAAACCATCAGTCCGTTCGGCATTCCAAGTGAGACTGCGTGTGGCTGACTCAACTGCTAGGTCACAGCACGGGGTTTCGAACATGCGCCTTGCCAAGCTGTTTTCCGTGCTGCTGATCCTGCTCCTTGTCTGCTGGAGGGTTGTCGGATGCAGCCGCACTGAGGCAGACATCCGGTTTGACCAGAGAAAGTGGTTGTTCGGGGCGATTCTGAAAGCAGACCATTTCGTTCTGTTTGAAGGTCTGCCCCATCAGCATTTCGAGTCAGAGCAACTCGATGAGGAGAAGCGGACAAAAGAGACGGTGACACTTCACGACTTCTCATTCTACCGAGCTCCGCTCGATATCCCCGCAGAGGATTGGGAAAAGCTTAAACGCCTGCTCGGAAACGCGAGTTCGTTCCAACCGTCGCCGGGCATTCCAAAATCGTGTGGAGGTTTCCACCCCGATTACCTCGCGGAGTGGCATGTAGGCGATAACACCTATCGGTTCCTGATCTGCTTCGGCTGCCATGAGGTCTTGGTATTCGGCCCGGAGGACAAAGGGCTGCATTGCGATATTCGTCGTAGCGCATACAAGCAGCTTGACGGGCTACTGAAAAGGCACAGGAAGAACCGGCCGCAGATGCTAAATCAATAATGCCAGGTCTAGTCCGTTTGGCCTCGCGGACGATTCCTCAACCGTCACGGATTGATCGACGTGAACTCGGTCGTCTCGACGGGGGAGCCGTCGGAGCCGACTGTCGCGACCACTCGCAGCTCGGCGTCGCCGGGGCGGAGGACTTTCGCTCGGAGTGTGATCTTCAGCGTCGCATCGGGTGGCAGTGAGTTCGGCAGGGTGAGTCGCAACGTGCCGTCGTGATCGGTCTGCATCAGGGTCACTTCGCGGTCGTCGAGTTTCGCGACGTGCGTGCCGGCTTGCAGATGCTCGGACGTTTGCACGTCGAGTTGCACTTCGGAGACGGACTGCAAGCTGAGGTTTTGCACGGTGATTTCGAACTCGGCCTCGTCGCCGACCTGGACGGGGTCGTTGAGATCGGAGACTCGCAGATCAAGCAGGCCCGGAACGGCAACGACGGTCACGCAGTCTTCGACGGCGACGGCCGACAGTTGCTTGCTGCGAGCTTCCGCCGTGATGCAAGCTTGCTCGGAGAGTTGCCGGCAGTCGAACTCGGCTTGGATTTGGACTCCCGCGCCCGCTTCCAGGCGGCCGAGCGACCAGCGGAGCGAATGGTCTTCCTTCTGGAACCCGCCGGTCGCAACGTGCGGGGTCAAGGCGGAGTCGTGATGCAGCGTCACCTGCAGGTCGTCGATTGGTTGGTCGGACGTGTTGGCGACCTTGACGGTGAATTCGGCGCGGCTGCCGACCGTTCGGCGAGCAGGACCGACTAGACGGACTAGCAATTTCGCGTCGATGAATTCGACCTTCGTGGTCTTCTCGATTGGGTCGATGCCGTCCGCCGTGACGAAGCATTTGCATTCGTGTTGGCCGAGCCGATTGCTGGTCAGGGTCAGCCGCATTTCGCGCGACTGGCCGGGGAGCAACTGGCCGAGGTTTTTCTTCAGCCGTTTTTCCTCGCTGCCGGGAAACACGAGCGCGTCCTCGAACTCGACGTTGACCAACACGTTGTCCATCGATTCCGTTCCGTCGTTACGCACCACAACGTCGAACGTGACCGTTCCGCCGACCGGCCGTTGACGCTGGCCCTTGATTTCCAAATTCAGTGGCGAGTCGTTTGACGCCGAGTTGTCCGGCGGCGGCAGAGCTTCAAAGCCAAGACTCGGCCCCTCTGGTTTGTTCGCTTCGAATTTCGGCACAACAGTCTTCGGCGGCGAGACGATCACATCCGGTGTCGTCTCACCGCCTGTGGCATCGCGCGAACCAACAACGGCTCCATTCGTCGGCTCCTTCTCCGACGAACTTCGAGGCAGCACCGGCGTGAAGCGGAGTTGAGGGGATTCCGCTCCCGGTGCGACCGGCTTGTTGGTTTGCACGTTGAGTTTTTCAGCGAGTGTCGCACCGCCTGTTTTGGCTTGCAGGTCCGGGGCCGGATCGGGCACTCGCTTTCCATTGCCATCGGACGGCGTTGACTGCCACACCGGCGAACTGCTGCGAGTTGTGGCCGGCGACCGCGTGACCGGAGGGGAATTCGGCACACGCTGTGCCTGCCACGGCGCGGGCCGAGCCACGCTCTGACAACCGACGCTTGCCGCCAGCAACAGCATCAAGATGTTCCGAGCAATCGATGGCATGTCTCACCTTCCCAGGAATGCAAACTCACCGAGCTTGTCCCGGTGGTTGGCCGAGATGCGGCGCGACGACAACAAACCTGTCGCCCAGGCCCTCGTGGCCTGGATGATTCCTCCGAATTTTGGCAGGAGTCGACCGACCCACGAGGGGTCGGGCTACGACGGCAGACGAGAAACTTCGGGAGGCCCCAGCCGGCGGAACCGACTGGTGAATCCGACGATCGGCCTCAGCGAACAGCGAGAGATCTGTGACGAGCTCGACCGAATCCTTCGGTGAGCGAAACAGATTTCAGGGCTGACCGGGTGAGCCGATTCCTCTCCTTCAACGGCCGGGTGAGCGGCCGTGGTCCCAAATCCGAGACTCCTCATGCAGACGTCACGTTGTTGAAGTCGTGCAACATTTCGCGAGCCACCGGGACAAGCCCCGTGCGGTTTGCGTTGGCCAACTCTAGCCGCGCCAGTCACGCCGGACTTTTGTCGAAGTTGAAGTTCGACCCACTTCGACCAAAACAGCCCTCCGGTTGTCGCAGTACTGCTCGTGATGCGAATTCGCGAAGAGAGGCAATCTGCTCGCTTCGACCGAGGATTTCGCGGTGTGAGCGGCTTGCCGGTTGCGAAGACGCTGCCGAAGATGCTCACCGCTCCGTCCGACGTGGAGCACGTTTTCAACGTGCTTGAGCCGGGCACGTTGAAAACGTGCCCCACGTCGCTGCGCCTTCATTCCGGGAGACTGTCTGATGAATCCAAATTCTGCTCTGTGCCGAATCGCCGCTGTTTGCTGCGTTGTCCTGTCTTCGAGCTTCGCCTCGGCCGGCGATCTGTTTGATCGGCACTCGCTGACGGAACTGAAGCTTGCGACGAAAGAGTCGCCGGCTCTCGCGGAGCTCTCGTCCGCGACGGCCGCGAAGTGGCAGCCGCTCTCGGCCAAGATCGGCTCTCCCTGTGTGATCGTGCAGACCAACGACGGGCATTGGTCGAAGGCTCTGTTGTCTTGGGGGCATCGCAAGATCAAAGGACGCGAGCAACCGCTGCCAGTTTTGGTGCTCGAACGTTTCGTCACCTATCGCGGCGATCGCGAGGGACAGACCACTGCCAACGGCAAAGAGGTGATGCTCTTTGCCGGGCACTCGTTCAGCTTCGACATCGGCCAAGTCGTGCCCAGCGGCAGCGGCGCGGACATCGAGTTCACCGAAGCGGGACTCATCAAACCAGTCGGCGACGCGAAGCTGTTCGGCCTGAACGGCTCGCGGCTTCCGGCGGCCGATGCGGCCAAACCGAACCCAAGCGATCACGACGGAGTCTTGCCGCGCGACTTCGCCGGGACTTGGAAGGTCAGCATCGACGGACGCTGGACAGGCAATTGGGAAATCAACGTCGATGAGCAACGGACGGTGCTTGGGAAGTTTGTTTCCGACGACACAAAGAGCCGTTATGAGCTCTACGGCAAGGTTTCCAACGTCCCGCACCAAGCCAAGCTGGAGATCGACCTGGCCAACTCGCAAATTTCGGTCGACGCGTTTCTGTTCACGACGGACAAGGGGACGATGGCCGGTACGGCCACTCTGGCCAACCGCAAATTTGCGTTCGTGGCCACGCGGCAGGAGTGAGCCTGGATTCCCCGAAACTCGTCTTCACCCGTTTTCGCCCATCTGATATGTAACGCCGCGACTGCCGAGGGTGGCTGGCTTTCGTGGCTTGCGAAAACACGAGTCACAGCGGCAGTTGTTGCTGATCGTGGGGCACGTTGCCAACGTGCCAAGAGGTCACGGACAGGTTGGAAACCTGTCCCAAGTTTCGGGGGAAGGGAATCCCATGCAAAGCGGCAATTCGATTTGGAAATTGACGGCGTTGGCGGGGTGCGTTGGTTTGGGACTGCTGGGACTGATGCAGTTTCAGCGAGGCATGTCTCAGAAAGAGACGGCCAAGAGCGGCCAGAAAGCCCGCCTCGAAAATTTCAAACCGCTCGATGATGACGGCTCAAAGCCATCTGCGGAATTCAGCGACGAACCACCCGAAGGAAACACCGAGCCGCGGCGGTTGAGCTTGAAAGCTCGGAGCTCGGACGAGAACGATCCGATATTAACCAACTTCGATGATCTGCCTCCGCGGAGGACTTCCGCCCGTCAGCCGGCCTCTCGCACGTCGTTTGATGCGATCGACAACGATTTCGCGACAGATCGGGACGAACCTTCTTCGGTTCCGCTCGCCAAGCGCGGACCGCGTGCAGAACTGTCCTTCGAAGATGACTCTGATGAGCCGACCGACGACGCTCTGGAAATGGCGACGAAGAATTCCGAGCCGGCTGAGTTGCCGGTGTTCGATGAAGAACCCAAGCCGATTCCAGTCCCACGGAATGCCAAGAAGCAAGCTCAAGACTTGATCAAGTCGGCTCGCAAGTTGATCGATTTTGGCGAACTCGACGAGGCTCGGCTGAAGGCGGCCGAAGCGGCGGAATTGCCAGCGACGTTCAGTCCGCTCGAAGACACCCCGGAAGCCGTCTTCGCGGAGATCGACCGCTTGACCACCAACGATCAGTCGCGTTCGGAAGGTCAACTCATCGCACCGTCGCGTGAGCCGGTCGTTCAGACCGGCGGTCAGCGAGAACCTCGCGGACTGACTCTCGATCTGGATGCCCCCAATTTCGACGACAAGCCGACCAAACGCGCACCGATGAAGTCACCGCTCGACGACGAAGAAAATCTGTTTGCCGACAATCCACCGAATACCATCAATGGCAAGTCGCGCATTCCCGATCTGCCCGTGCCTCCGGCGGAAGACCCGCTCGAATTTCCGCCGCTTCCCGACGATGCCGACATGCCGCCGGCTGTGCCGCTCAAGGCGCGACATGCGTCTGGTGATGTGACGATTCCGAATCGCCTGAAGTCCACGAATGCCGCGCCACTCGAAACGCAGGAACACGGCGAGTCCGTCGCGGGTGATGGCACCGTCCGATCCGATGCTCCGCGCGGACCGCAGCGACCCGAATTGAAAATTGAAAAGATCGCTCCGCCGAATGCGACGTTGAACCAACCGATGGTTTACACAATCGTGATTCGCAATGTCGGCGACAGCGCCGCAAATGCGGTGGTGGTCGAAGATCAAATCCCAATGGGGACGAAACTCTCCGGCACGATTCCGCGAGCGGAACTGACCGGTAAGAAGCTGATCTGGCGGCTCGGTGCCATCAAGCCGGGCGACGTGAAAGAAATCCAGGTCAAGGTCGTCCCGGTCGCCGAAGGCCAAGTCGGCAGCGTCGCCACAGTGAATTTCACCGCCGAGGTTGCCTCACGCACGACGATCGCCTCGCCGAAGCTCAGCGTCAAATTGACGGCGGCTCCGCAAGTCCGAGTCAATGAGACCGTGACGCTCAATTTTGTGGTCACGAACAACGGCAGCGTCGATGCTCATCGAGTCGTGCTGCGAAACTTGATCCCCGAAAATCTGAAGTTGCCTGATGTCGCTGAACGAGACCTCGAATACGACATGGGGACACTTCCCGCCGGCAAGTCGCAGACGGTCCAACTGCCACTGACCGCAGTCCGCCCCGGCAAAGTCGTGAACCGCGCGGTGATCACGGTCGATGGCGCGTCCGCCGCCGAGCAACAAGTCGAGATCAACGTTATCGGCCAGATCGTCGGCCTCTCGCGGCACGGTCAATCCAATTGGTTCGTCGGACGTCCGATCGAGTTCGAGAATCGGATCACGAACAATTCCCTGAATCCGACCAACAACACGGTGATCGTCGAATCGTTGCCGAACACCGTCGAGTTTGTCTCGGCGACCGAGGGTGGCCGCTTCGACGCGAAGCAACGCACCGTGACGTGGCACGTCCCGCATCTCGATCCGAATCAAACATTGTCGCTGAAGATCAAAGTCACCCCGAAAGCGATCGGCAATCACGCCGGCTCGGTGCAAATCAGCGAGAACAGCCGCAAGGGAGCCTCGACTGATTACCAGTTCCGTGCGATCGGCACCTCGGACCTCAAGATCGAATTCGCCGAGAAAGCCGAGGCGTATTCCAAGGGCGAACAGTTCACGACCCGCATGGTGATCCGCAACAAAGGTTCGGGAGCCGCATCGAACGTCGCCGTCCGAGTGACTCTGCCGGCCGAGTTGCAATTTGTCTCCGTGCGCGGCCCCGCCAGCCACACGACCAGCGGACGAGAAATCATCTTCGAACCGATCAACGAGATCGGTGGACAAGGCAACGTCCACTTCGACCTGACACTCAAAGCGGTGCAGACGGGAGACTCGAAGCTGCAAGTCGAACTGCAATCTGATCAGTTCAAGAAGCCGCTGACCCACGATGAGGCCCTGGTGATCTTCGGCGCGAACTGATGCCTTTCGTCCGCACTGTCGAATCGTTACGAAGTTCGTCTCTTGAACTGTTCTGGAGGCGATCAACGTGGCACACAGCCCGCTTTTCACGAATCCCGATGCCGACGAAGCACGAGCGTTCTTTCGGACCAAGCCGAAGCGCCTTGTCGATAAAGTCATGTCGGTCCCGGACGCCGTGCGACAATTTGTCCATGACGGCGACTACTTGGCCTCCGGTGGCTTCGGAGCGGATCGCATTTCGACGGCTTTGCTGCACGAAATTGTGCGACAACGCAAGCAGAACCTCGGCTTTGCCGGGCACACGGCGACGCACGATTTTCAAATTCTCGCAGCCGGCAATCTCACGGGGCGCGGACAACTTTTGAAGCGGGTCGATGCCGCGTACATCATTGGTCTGGAAGCGCGTGGGCTGTCGCCGCACGCGCGACGAGTCGTCCAGGGGGGAGAAGTCGAGTTGTGCGAGTGGTCCAACTACACGCTCGCCCTGCGATTCCAAGCGGCGGCGATGGGGGTGTCGTTCCTGCCCGCTCGCAGTGTCGCGGGGACCGACACCTTCGAGCACAGCGCGGCCAAGCCGATCACTTGCCCGTTCACCGACGCGCATTACATGGCGATCCCGGCGCTCTGGCCAGACGTGGCGATCATTCACGTCCACGAAGCCGATTGCTTTGGCAACGCCCGCATCCGTGGCACGTCGGTGGCCGACATCGCGGTGGCTCGCGCGGCGAAGCACGTCGTCTTGAGTTGCGAGCGGTTGATCTCGAACGACGAAATCCGCAGTGATCCGACGGCAACCGCGATTCCGTTCTTCTGTGTCGATGCCGTCTGCGAGGTGCCGTTCGGCAGTTATCCTGGCAACATGCCCTACGAGTACTACTCGGACGAAGAGCACCTACGGCAATGGCTGACGGTCGAGGAAGACCCAGCCACTCATCAAGCGTTTCTCGACAAGTACCTCTTTGGCTGCGGCGATTTCACCGAGTACCTCGATCTCTGCGGTGGATCGTCACGGCTGGAAGAACTGCGGCGACAGGAGCTGCATCCAGAAATGACAGCGACGTTTCCGTCGTCGTCGCAGGGATGAGACTCATTTCCGAGGCGATCCTCACATGACCGCGTCTGGACTTCGCATCGTGCTGGCAGGAAGCGTCGGCAGCAGCCGGCTGACTCTGCAAGCGCTGTTGCGTCACCGAGCGAACGTGGTCGGAGTGCTGGAACTTCAACCGGACGATCCGACGGCGGTCAGCGGGTTTGCTCGGTTGCAAGATGTCGCTGCCGAGGCGGGTGTCCCGTGTGTCGGCTTTCAGAAACTCAACGGGCCGGAGATCGTCACGCAGGTTCGCGAATGGCAGCCGGAGTTGTTGTTCGTGGTCGGCTTGTCGCAGCTTGTCAAATCCGAGTTGCTGTCTGTGCCGAAGTTAGCGTGCATCGGTTTTCATCCGACGTGTTTGCCGCGCGGGCGTGGTCGCGCACCGGTGGCCTGGCTGGTGCTCGACGCGACTCCCGGTGCGGCGACGTTCTTCGTGATGGACGAAGGAGCCGACAGCGGGCCAATCCTCGTGCAAGAATCGTTCGCCGTTCGGCCGACCGATGATGCTGAGCAAGTCACGGCTTCGCTCGAACAGGCGATCGTCCGCGCGTTGGATCGTTGGCTGCCGAGACTGCTGGCCGGCGAGTGGGATCCGCAGCCGCAAGACGACACGGCGGCGACGTATCACGGCAAGCGTGCTCCGGAAGATGGCTGGATCGACTGGAACAAATCGGCTCGTGAGATCGACACCTTGATTCGAGCGGCGGGACGGCCGCATCCCGGAGCATTCACATTTCTCAAGGATCGCAAGCTGCTCGTCTGGCGAGCGGAGTTGGATACGGCAACTCCGTTTCGCGGAGTGATCGGCCGCGTGTTGCTGACTGATCCGCAACGAGGAGCGCTCGTGCAAACGGGGGACGGACTGTTGTGGTTGAGCGAGGTCGCGGCGGCGGACGGCGACTCGAAGTTGCCGAAGCTGGCGGTTGGGCAGCGGCTCGGTTATGTCGTCGACGAGGAAATCAACCAGCTCAAGGCACGCATCGCCGAGTTGGAAAAGTTGATCAAGGGTTGAAGTCATGCGAATCGCTGTGGTTGCTCCGCATCCAGACGACGAAGTCTTGGGTTGCGGCGGCGTGATGGCTCGGCACGTTGCCGAAGGGGACGAGGTGTTCGTCATCGTCGCGACGCGCGGTGTGCCCGAATTGTATTCCGATGAGTCGGTCGAACGGACACGGGCGGAAGCTCGGCATGCCCACGCGATTCTGGGCGTTCGTGAGACTCGGTTTCTCGATTTCCCCGCTCCGCGACTGGACGTGACTCCGGGACATTTGATCGCCGACGCGCTGGAGAAACAGTTTCAAGAACTGGCGCCAGAGCGAGTCTACCTGCCGCATCACGGCGATCTGCATTCCGACCACGGACGGATTTATCACGCGGTACTCGTGGCCGCCCGGCCGCTGCCAAGTTGCTCGGTTAAGCAGTTGCTGTGCTACGAAACGCTGAGCGAGACCGAATGGGCACCGCCGATCTCCAGCGAGGTTTTTTACCCGACCGTGTTCGTGGACATCGCCGCCCACTTGCCGAAGAAGCTGGAGGCGATGCGGTGTTTCACGTCGCAGCTCAAACCAGCTCCGAATCCGCGTTCGCTGGAAGCGATCGAAGCGTTGGCTCGGTATCGCGGCTCAACGGTCAGCGTTCATGCGGCCGAGGCATTCGTGCTGGTCCGCGATGTCGTGCGCTGAGCCAGTCGTGGAGCACGTTTTCAACGTGCTCATCACGGGCACGTTGAAAACGTGCCCCATGTAGGCGAGACGCCCACACTACAGGACGGCTACGATCCCGCGATGAATTTGCAGCGACTGAAAGCGAACTGGATCGTCCCGGTTGATCGCCTGCCGATCGAGAACGGGCTGATCGAAATTGTGGATGGCTTCATCACAACCGTCCGTGCTACCGAGCCGTATGAAGTTGCGACCGACTTGGGGGACGTCGCAATCCTGCCTGGGTTGGTCAACGCGCACACGCATCTGGAATTCAGTCTCGTCGAGCAGCCATTTCAACCGGCACTGCCATTCACCGGCTGGATTCGCTCGCTGGTCGCGTATCGGCGTCAGGAGTTCACTCCGACTTCGACGGTTCAGCGGGACGCACTGAGTGCCGGGGTGACGGAAGCGGAGTTGAGCGGCACGACGTTGCTCGGTGAGATCGCGACTCTTGGCTGGGGCGAGGACGCGTTGCCGACGCACTGCCCCAGCATCATTGCGTTTCGCGAGTTGATTGGCCTGCGTCCCGAAAGCGTGGAACTTCAACTCGAACTCGCAGAAGAATGGCTGGCCCGCGGAGGTCATTCCAAGCGAGTGACTTACGGCTTGTCGCCGCATGCACCGTACAGCGTCTTTCCGGAGTTGCTGCAACGCTCGGTCGAATTGGCGACTCGATTCGACGCACCAGTCGCGATGCACTTGGCCGAGACTCGCGAGGAGTTGGAATTTCTCTCAGACGGACGAGGCCCGTTCGTCGAGATGTTGATGTCGTTCGGCGCGTGGCCGGAGGGCGGACTGCCAACTGGTCGCCGGCCGCTCGACATCCTGCGAGTCTTGGCGGACGCGCCGCGAGCGTTGGTTGTGCATGGAAACTATCTGGCGGACGACGAAATCGAGTTCATCGCCGCTCGACCGCAGATGAGTGTCGTGTTCTGCCCTCGCACGCACGAGTTTTTCAGACACGAGCCGCATCCGTGGCGGAAGTTGTTGGCGCACGGAGCGAATGTCGCGCTCGGCACGGATGGGCGTGGCTCGAACCCGGACCTGAGCTTGTGGAAGGAACTCGTTTTTCTACGGGAACGATTTCCCGACGTCGCGCCGAGCACGCTGTTGGAACTTGGTACGTTGGCTGGGGCGCGGGCGCTCGGCTGCGAACACGATTGCGGAACGATCACGCCGGGAAAAAGGGCGGACTTGATTGCGGTGTCGTTGAGAGGAAATGGCGATCCGCTCGAAGAGGTGCTGACGGCCGACAGCAAGATCATGCGGACGTTCGGGAGGGAGAGGCTCCCGCCGAGCCGGGGCGGAGAGCACGCGTGATTCACGCAGCGGCTCGGCGGGAGCCTCGCCCTCCCGATCAAAGATCGACCGGTTCGCCCAGACCGATCAGTCGCATCAGTTCCAGCGCGTTGCTGCGACGAACGACTCCGGGGCGCAGCAAGTAATCGAACGTCATGCGACCCTCTTCGAGGCGGTCTTCAAAGTGGACGTTCATGGCGATGTGACCCAGCTTCTCGACGATGTCGGTCAGGGCGAGATCGTGAGTCGTCACAAGTCCGACCGCGCCGCGGTGCAAGAGTTGGCGAATGATCGCTTCGGCTCCGACGCGGCGGTCGTGCGAGTTGGTGCCCGGCAGAATTTCGTCGATCAGAAACAGGAGTGGTGTTTGCCCGCCGGTCCGTTCGACGATGGCTTTCAAACGCGAGATGACCGCGAAGAACAACGATGCCCCTTCGAGCAGCGAGTCATGCACGCGGATTGACGTCGCCAGCACGAACGGTGACAGCCGCAGCTTGGTCGCTCGCACCGGAGCGCCGGCGAACGCCAGCACGATGTTGCAACCGATTGTCCGCATGAGCGTGCTCTTGCCGGACATGTTCGAGCCGCTGACCATCACCAACTGCGGCTGTCGGCCGAAACAGATATCGTTTCGCACGCAGCGATCATCGGGGATCAACGGATGTCCGAGGCCCATCGCATCGACGATCGGATCGGGGCCGACAATCTCTGGGAACGGATCGGCGGGATGCTCGAAGGCGTGACCCGACAGTGAGCTGATCGCCTCGAACTGTCCGACGGCGTCGAGCCACTGCGCGATGTGTGGGCCGACGGTCGCTCGCCACCGTTCGATCGCGTGCGACAGCCAGATCGGCAGGCACAGCAAGAACGCGAACGGCACGAAGAACTGGTTGTGCAGCGAGCTATCCAGCCAAGCATCCAACCGATGCAGGCGGCGAATTTGCCAGGACGGGGGATGCCGTTCGGTGTCGAGCTGCGAACGAAGTGCGGTCAAGAACGGAGATTGAAACCGTTCACCTTCGACGACGTTGAGCACTTGCGAGAGGATCGCCAGTCCCACGTCGGCTCGGTCGATGTCGTGGGCAACTTGTTGCAACAATCCCTTGAATGCGAAGTGCAGCACCAGTTCGACGGTGACGACCGCCGCGAAATAGGCCAGCGGCCAGCCGAGCACCCACCAACCAAATCCGGTGACGATGGCCGAGACCGCAAGTAGTCCGGCCGTAGCCAACAGCTTTCGCGAGAGCAGATGCGGCGTGCGCGCCGCCCAATCCTGCAACAGCGACTGGTCAATCGAGTCATGCACCTCGGCCGGCAGCAACGCCAACGCCTCACGCAGGTCCACTCGGTCGCGCAATTCGCGGATCGCTCGCTGGCGGAAGTCGATGGCCGATGGGCTAGCCGAAGTTCGCAGCCAAGCGGCCAACGTGTCCTCGCCCAACCGCGTGCGTGCTCGGCAGAGTAGCTGAAACAACGACCCCTTGCCGAACAGGTCGAGGTCGTATTCGTAGGGATGCAGTTCGTCGATGTATCGCTCGCCGAGTGGCTGCGAGTCCTGCCAACGATGATCCATGCGGTCCAAGTTGGTGTCGTGGTACGCGATGCCTCGGCGACAGCGATCCAACCGCCGAGCCACTCGCTCGTGAAGCACGATGGCCGCCGCGAACAGCCCGAATGGAATCAGACACCACCACGAGTCGACCTCGCGAGTGGTCAACGACATCGCCGCCAATCCCATTCCCGCGAGAAACAAACCCAGCCGGATGAGCGACAGCTTGCGATCGGTTTTCGCCAGCCGCTGCAGTTCGATGAAGAATCCGTCGCGTCGTCGCTGATATTCGGCACGCGCCGTCGCGGTCGTTGCCAACGGCTGGATCGTTGGCGGAATCATCGAAAGCGGATCAACGCTGGGAGCCAGAGCGGTCACGGTGGCGGGAGCTTTGGGCATGAAGGGCAAACATAAACAGGTCGGACGCAGGCGAACTCTTAGCGGCCCTGAGAGTCTCCGGCAACAGACTGTGAAAACGACGACAGCCCGACAGGTCGTGAACCAGTCGGGCTGTGTGAGATATCGAATCCCCTCGTGGCCGAGGAATCTCAGAACTGCAACTGAGCCGACACGGTGCCGGACAATTGGTAGTTCTCGTTGATTTCGGACGCAGAGGCATCCGGCAGCACGTCGGTGCCGAGGTTGCCGGCCAGCGTGTCGGTTCCCGATCCACCGTTGACAGTGTCGTTGCCGTCTTCACCGAGCACGATGTCGTTGTCATCGCTGCCCTGCAGAATGTCATTGCCGTCGCCGCCGAGGACGGTGTCATTGCCGTTGCCGCCATTGACGGTGTCATCGCCATCCATGCCGGTGATCAAGTCATTCCCGTCATCGCCGGCGATTGCGTCGATGCCGTTGCCGCCATTGATAGTGTCATTGCCGTCGCCGCCCAGGATATAGTCGTCGCCGTCACTGCCCTTGATCTGGTCGTCGCCACCTTGACCGTTGATGTTGTCATTGCCGGCACCGCCATCGACGAAGTCGTTGCCGTTGCCGCCAGACAGCGAGTCCGCTCCGAGACCGCCGGACATCGAATCGTTGCCGGCCATGCCGTTGAGTCCGTCGTCACCGTCGCCGCCGGTTAACGTGTCGAGACCATCGCCACCAATGAGGATGTCGTTGCCCGCGTCACCCGACGCGAGATCATCGCCATCGCCGCCATCCAGGACGTCACTCCCTTCGCTGCCTTGCAAGGAGTCGTTGCCGACCGCACCGCTGATCGCGTCGTTGCCCAGCCCACCGATGACACTATCGGCTCCGGCACCGGCATTGATCGAATCGTTGCCGCCGTCACCGAAGAGAACGTCATTTCCCGCACTGCCGGAGATCGTGTCGTTCCCGTCGCCGCCGTTCGCCGTCAGCTTGGTTGAGCCGACCGCTCGGTTGGCCGCGTTGATGACGTCGTTGCCGTCGCCACCGTTGACGATCACCAAATCGCCGGGAGTCCCATCCAGAACATTGATGTTGATCGTGTCATTGCCGCCGAGTGCGTCGATTTGAATCGTCGCGGCCGTGCTCGTGATTGTGACCGTCGAGGTTCCGTTGCTGACGGTCAATTGTCCGGTGGCGTTTTGTCCGACCGTGATCGCGTCCGCTCCGTTGGTCCCTTCAAACTGCAAGACGTCGTTGCCACCGGTTCCGCCCGTGCCGGTGTCGAGTCCGTCGCCAATTTGAGTGATCAGCACGTCATCGCCGAGGCCGCCGTCGAGCAGGTCATTGCCGGCTTGACCGTTGAGCGTGTCGTCATCCCCTTGGCCGCTGATCGAATCGTTACCGGCTCCGCCCAGTGCGTTGTCATTGCCGTCACCGCCGAAGATCGCATCGTTCCCCGCGTTGCCGTTGAGCGTGTCATTGCCGAACCCACCGGCCACGGAGTCATCTCCGTAGACGACGTCGTTGCCATCGCCACCCGAGACGCTGTCGTTGCCGTCGCCGCCGTAGACGGTGTCGTTCTGATTGCCGCCAAGCACTGTGTCGGTCCCGTTGCCGCCATCGACCACGTCCTTACCGATACCACCCCCGACCGAGTCATTGCCGTTGCCGCCGAAAACGGTGTCATCGCCACCGGTGCCGTCGATCGTGTCATTGCCGGTCAGTGCGAAGAATTCGTCGTCGCCGTGAATCAGATCGGCGTCGTTGCCGCCGTTGATGTCGTCGTGGCCTGCGCCGCCGTTGATGGTGTCGAGCCCGGCATTGCCAAACAGCTTGTCGGCACCGGCACCGCCATCGACGAAGTCGTTGCCCGATCCGGCATAGACCGAATCACCGCCGTTGCCGCCGAGGATCGAGTCGTTCTGTCCGTCGCCATTGATCACGTCATCGCCGTCGCCGCCACGAACCGTGTCATTGCCTTGGCCACCGAGAATCGTGTCGTTGCCGGCTCCACTGAAGCCGGGTGTGTCACCATCCACGAGGTCGGCTCCGTCGCCCGCGACGATCGAGTCGGCTCCGGCTCCACCGTCTAGAGTGTCAAGGCCGTTGCCGCCGTTGACCGTGTCATTGCCTTGGCCGGCGTCGATGTCGTCGTTGCCGTTGTTGCCGATCAACGAATCGTTGCCCGATCCGCCGCTGATCGTGTCGTTGCCGTCCCCACCGTCGATCTGATCGACGAGCGAACTGCCGCTGATCAAATCGTTGCCGTGTCCGCCGAGCAGGGTTTCGTTGAGATTGATCGTGCCGTTGATGATGTCGTCGCCGTGTTTGCCGTCGACGCTGATGCTCGGATTCTGAGTCAGCCGGACCGAAGAGAGCAGACTCAAGTCAATCGTGTTCGGCCCATCGCCGCCGTTCACGACGATCGACGAAACATTGCTTGCCAGAATCGTCGGCAACGACGAGACCGCTGTCCCGTTCGCGAGCACCTGCACCAGATTTTGGTTGAGTGGGTTCGGCCGGATCGTGATGTCATCACTGCCGTCCGAGCTGACGCTCAGTTGCCCGTTGATGAAGAATGACGTCACCGACAGCAGTGAGCGATCTTCGAGTGTCTCCGCAGGTTCGTTGCGAATCGTGATTCCACGACGCCGAACTTTCACTGACGGAGAGACGGCATTTCGAATCGCTTCCAGCCAAGAAGTCCATTGCATGGTGACCGGTCCTTGGTCCTCTAAAGTCGCACTGTGCAGGCGAAGTGCCCGCACCACGCCGAACGCGCGGCATGGCTGTCAGTCCATATCGACGTGTCACAACCGGATTCCGCGACATTGTTCGCAAACCCCGCAAACGAACCGCATCTTTCCCGGTTTGCGCAGACTGGGCACCCTGCCGCGAAAAGTGTGTCGTCCGTCCATCGCTCGCTGATCTTGACCCGCTCCGAAGATCCGTCCTAACACTCCTGCGCACTTTTGTGCTGGAGTTCCGCCTTTAGGCGGTGGTGAAACCGGCTAAAGCCGGGACTCCAGCGAAAAGCCCCGTCCCTCTGGACGCGACCTTCTGGAGCTAGCCGTGACACTTGTGGATGCGTTGCGAATCGTCAATGCGCGCGCGGCGAATGCGACGCGGCGGCGATTCACGCTGGCATGTGGTTTCACGCCGTTGCACTTGAAAACCTTTCTCGCTGCTCAGTTGACCGAACATACGGCCTCGGAACGCATGGATGTCGAAGTCGGAGTCTTCGGCGACGTGTCGGGCACGTTGCAAAAGCTGTTGGACAACCCACCGGATGGCGTGGCCGTTCCGTTGGAATGGAGCGACCTCGACGCGCGGCTGGGGTGGCGGAGCACTCACGGTTGGCGATCCGGTTGCACGGCGGACATTCTGTCGTCGGTGCGTCTGCGATTGCGACATTTGACCGAGTTGTTGACGCCTTTGGCTCAACGGACGTCAGTCGCAGTGTCGTTGCCGACCTTGCCGCTGCCGCCGATGTTTCCGCCGCCGCGTGGCCAGTCGGCACCGGCGGCATTGGAGCTACGCAGCTTGGTCGCAGATTTTGCGGCAGGATTGGCCTCTTCGTCCGATGTGCGGCTCGTGGACTCCGAGCAACTCGAAGTCCAGTCACCGCGTCAATCGCGGCACGATGTGGCCGGTGATTTGCGAACCGGGTTTCCGTATCGCCTCGAGCACAGCGTGATGCTCGCGAGTGCGTTGGCCGGCCTGTTGCTTCCCGCAGCCCCGTTGAAGGGACTGATCACGGATCTCGACAACACGCTGTGGTCGGGGATCGTGGGGGAAGACGGCGTTCAGGGAGTCTCATGGGATTTGGACCACAAAACACACGCGCATGCGACCTACCAGGAGATGCTGGCCTCGCTGAGCGAACTCGGAGTGCTCATCGGAGTCGCCAGCAAGAACGACCCGACCATCGCACAACAGGGATTGCAGCGCGAAGACTTGGTTGTGCCGCGCGAGTCGCTGTTTCCCATCGAAGCGAATTGGGGTGCCAAGTCAGAATCGGTTCGCCGCATCCTGCAAACCTGGAACATCAATGCGGACAGTGTCCTGTTTCTCGATGACAGTCCGATCGAGCTGGCTGAAGTCGCCGCCGGTGTTCCCGGCATCCAATGTCGGAAATTCCCCGCCGGTGACGCCGAAGCGATCGTGCGACTGGTCGGCGAATTGCGGGATCTGTTTGGGAAAACGACCGCCACACCCGAAGACACACTGCGAGTCCGCAGTCTGCGCGACAGCGGTGCGGTGCCGCCAACCACGACTGACCCCGAAGAGTTTCTTCGACAAGCCGACGCGGAAATCACGCTCGAATGGAACGCGCCCGACGAACGTTGCTTCGAGCTGATCAACAAGACGAATCAATTCCATTTGAATGGCCGGCGGTTGGACGCCGCCGCGTGGCGACGTCGGCTGTCCGATCCGCAAGCGTTCCTGCTGGCCGTGCGCTATGCCGACAAGTACGCCCCGCTGGGAAAAGTTTCGGTTCTCGCGGGGTGTTGGCGAGACGGACTGCCGTGGATCGACGTGTGGGTGCTGAGCTGCCGCGCGTTTTCTCGCCGGATCGAACATCACGTCTTGCAAGCGTGCTTCGACAGGCTCGGCTGTGACCGAATTCTGCTCGACTATCAACCAACGGATCGCAACGCTCCGGTCGGCGAACTTCTCGCTGGGCTCGTCGAGTTGGGACCGACCCAACCAATCAGTTTGACTCGCTCGGCATTCAAATCCCGTTGTCCTTCCCTGTATGCAAAGGTGCTGTCGCATGATTCCCCCAACGAAAACCGAATCGCTGCTTGAAGACTGCTTGGCAATGGTCTTTCCCGACGTCCCGCGCAAGCAATTGTGCCACGCATCGATCAACTCGCTGGCAGAGTGGGATTCGCTGGCCACGCTGACGCTCGTCAGCGTGATCGAAGAGACGTTCCAGCGACAGATTCCCCTCGATGACCTGGAAGAGTTCCTGTCGTTTGAACTCATTCTGGGCTATCTGTCACGTCCCGCCCTCCGCGCGGCGGCCTAAACCTCACATGGTCTCGAATGAGAAGTTTTGGCGAGCGGCAGGGCGTCAGCCCTCCGAGTAATTCGGCCCGGATTGACTCGGAGGGCTGACGCCCTG
>SYJG01000286.1 GCA_005798445.1 Planctomyces sp. | reverse complement strand
TTCATCGTCTCGTCCCTGAGACCTGGATGTTTCTCCCAAACCCTTTCGCGGTCTATAACTCAGCAAGCCAAACTGCCGGTAGATCAATTTCAACTGGCTGCCTTACACCTCACTGATTCAATCCACTTGCAAACGCACTAGCCGTCACCGCTCCGCGTGACGAGCCTTTGGAATTGGACGTTCGAATCGCTGAGAAAGTTTGTTCGTCAACAAAGGTCAACTCTCGGAAGGCTCATCACGCGGAGCGGTGATGGCTACAAAAACAGAAACGCCCGGTCACCCACGGAGGGGAGGCCGGGCGTTGTTGTTTGCGCATCTCGCTCAAGCCGCGCGTTGCAGTCGCATCGGCAGCGGTTGGCCGATTTTGCGTTGAGCCAGCTGCACCTCTTCAAAGTGTCGAGCGACGGCTGCTCGGAACGCGGCACCGAATTCTGGCTGACCACGCCAGGCTTTCATGAAGCGGAGCCAGTCACGATCGCGACGATGCAGGAACGTCAGATCGAACCAGTGCCGCCAGGTGCCGTCGAGATTGATGAGCTTGAGCTGTCGATCCGGCGTGACGAGAAAGTTCGAGGCGTGCATCGAGCCATGCACGATCCGCAGTTCGCCGAGCGTGTGCCAGATGCGAGCGAACTGCCCGGCCAACCGATCAAGTTCCAATGAGTTGAGTGTCGTCGTCGCGAGGAACTCCGGGAGCGGCGTTCCCTCGACCTGCTCGGTGAGTACGAACGATCGGAAGCGGAGCGGTCCAAGCCGATCCTCAACCATCGCCAGCGGCCGAGCGGTTCCGACGCCCGCATCAAGCATCTCACGACCGTAGGTCCACGAGCGGCTGCCGCGCGTGAACAGCAGCAGTCGCGTCAACGTGTGAGCCACGCCACGCAGATTGAAGCGTTTCAAAAGCCCAACCGCAGTGTTGCGGAAATGACCGTCGGCCGTCGGAGCTTTCACCGGAACGCGAGCCACCGCGCCGTGATCGTCCTGCGTCAGGACTTGGCCGGCGGCGAGGAACTCGTCGGGATCGTCCCACAGACGATCGACCACCTGCGAGGCGAGTTGGCTGTCGAACACGATCCGTCGGAACGGCGACTGCTTGAGCGACACGTTGGCTCCGCGCAGCTCGAAGTTCCACGGCCAGTCGATATCGGGAATCAGGTGAGCGATCGCGCGGATCGGCGCGGTGACGAACGACCAGACCGGGTGAATCAGCTCGTTGTGAATCATCGACAGGAAGTCGTTGATCCCCTCGACGAAGCGATCCCACCACACCGGCTTGAGATACTTGAGGAAGAACTCCTCGAACTGCTCCGTGATCCACAGCGTCTCGCGATCGACCATGCGCGACTCGACATCGAAGTGCCACCACGGCTCGGAGCCATCGGCCCATTGCAAGCGAACGTCGTCACGCGGGTCTCCGGAAAACCGGTCGCGCGAATGCATTGGCTCACGAGGTGGCAGCGACTCCAGGCCAATCGTTGACCCACCTCGACCAAACACCGCACGCAGTTGTTGCAACTTCAGCTGTACCGGATTCGGAGTTGGCGTCGTCGGTACCGTGAATTGATGAGCCGCGTCCACGCGAAACTTCGGACTCGATGGGGCTGATGGAGCGGTGGCGGAGCGAGCCAAGTAGGCAGGCAACGAAGTCGTTGTCGAAGAGTTTGCATCGTTCGTCGATGTCGACAACTGCTGTGACAGATGGACGGCGATGTCTTCAAAACCGGGAATCGCCGGCGCTGGATCGTCACTTGATGGGTTCGCTTGGTGATTTGTCATCACGTGTCTCGCTTCAATTCTTGAGGTCGCGAAATGGAATTTGGAATCGTGTTCGAGCAGCCCGCATCACGCCGCGTCACGATGCGTGCGAATTTGCGAAACAATGCGGGAAGTCGAAACGTTCGGGACTTCGGACAGGATGCGAACTTCGCCGCCGTAGCTCTCGACCAGTTCGCGGCCAACGACGACAGGAGTTGTGCCCCCTTTGACCAGGACGTTCGGTCGCAGTCGTTCGAGCAGCCCGAGCGGAGTGTCTGCGTCAAAGACAACGGCATGATCGACGCACTCCAGCGCAGCCAGCATCATCGACCGTTGCTGCTCCGAGATGACCGGGCGAGTCGGACCTTTGAGGCGTCGGGTGCTGTCGTCGCTGTTGAGCGCGACAATCAGGCAATCGCCGAGAGTCGCGGCCTCTTGCAAGTATTGAACGTGTCCGGCGTGCAATAGGTCGTAGCAGCCGTTCGTGAAGACAACCTTCTGGCCAAGCTGCTTGCGCGCATCGACCAGCCGAGCCAGTTCGTTGAGATCGCTGATCTTCTCGTGAACCTTGCGCGAACCGCCGAGCAAGTCGCCGAGAATCTCTTGCCGAGTGATCGCCACGACGCCGATCCGTTCGACTTCGAGTCCTCCGGCGACGTTTGCCAGCCTACACAAATCTTGCGGCGAGAGTCCATCCGCCATGCCGACGCCGATCATCGCCAGAACCATGTCGCCGGCACCGGTGATGTCGTAGACCTCGCGCTTGCGGGTCGCGAACAACTCGGCCGAGCCGTCGTTCAACGCCAGCGCGATGCCGTCCTTATCGAGCGTCACGAAGGCGTGTTCGAGCTGCAGCGTCTCGACCAGTTGTTGTCCCGCGACGAAGGCGTCGTCGGTTGTGCGGACTTCGAGGCCGGTCGCCAGTTTGGTTTCCAAGCGGTTCGGTGTGACGGCCGTTGCCCCGCGATAATCGGCGAAGTTGGCCTTTGGCCCCGGATCGACCAGTACGGGAATTCCGGCAGCTTTCGCGGCGACGATCACGGATCGCAGCACGCGCGGTGTACAGACGCCCTTTGAGTAATCCGAGATCAAGATCGTCTGATGCCGTTCAATTTGACCAACAATTTGTGCGATGAATTCGTCCTCGATCGCCGTCGGCAGCGCGTGACGGGACTCGCGATCGACTCGCAGAATTTGGTGCGGATGCCGGCTCTGAGCTTTGCCGATGAACCGGACTTTGACCGTCGTTGGGCGGGACTCGTCGATCAACAGCGTCGAGCAATCGACGCCCGCGTTGACGAGCGATGCCTGCAATTCTTCGCCGTCGCTGTCGCGGCCGACGACTCCGGCGATGGTCACGTCGGCATCGAGTCCGCGAATCATGTTCGCGACGTTGGCCGCTCCGCCCAGCCGCATCTCGTCCGATTCTTGCCGCAACAGAATGACCGGTGCTTCCTGACTGACGCGTTCCGCCTCGCCCCAGACGTAGCGGTCGAGAATCAAATCGCCAATGACCAGCAAGCGGGGGTGCCCCAACTGCTGCATGACATCAATCAAGTGATACGACATCGTGGCCAGCCATCCTTTGCTGGGTCAGATTCTGTGAGTGCTGCTCGTTACAGATTCCGCGCAGTTCTCGCCGTTTGCCGAGACTGACGCGGAGCAGGATGTTCTGTCGAGAAGCGAAAACGTGTCAATGGCGTTTCCGTAGCCCTGTCACTCCGGGGTGCCTCAAAGAAATAGGGCTCGCGGAAATGGGAGATGACTGGAGACCGTCACGTGGCGAAGCGACCTTTAGATGGGAATCGCCCAATTCGACAAGCGGATTTTCATTTTGCGGACAAAGCTCGACGTCTTCGGGGAATCCAAGTTCAGCCGCCGACTCGTTGCAGAGCTTGCCACAGCCAATCGGGGGCGAAGAACAGCGCGATGCTGGCGACAGCGCACAGCGAGACACCGACGAAGGCGGGCACTCCTGTTGTGCGGCGTGTGTCGTCGCGGCTGGGTTGCAGGTACATCACGCCGATCAATCGCAGGTAGTACCACGCGGCGATGGCGGCGTTGATCGCGAGGCAGATGGCCAAGCGGCGGCCGAGGTCGGTGCCGTGGTTCCAGGCGGAGAGGAACAGTGTCAGCTTGCCGAGGAAGCCGGCGGTGGGGGGCAGGCCGGTCAGGCCGAAGAGTAGGACGGCGGCGAGGAACGCTCCGGCGGGATGCGTCTTGCTCAGGCCGGCGAGGTCGTCGCTGGTTTCGAGCGGACGTTCGGGACGCGAGAGGCTGGCGATCAGCGCGAAGACACCGAGTGTCGTGACACCGTAGACTCCGAGATAGAACAACAGCGCGGGAAGGCCGCCGATGGAACCGGTCGAGGCGGCGGTCGCATCGTCGTTGATCTGCGGCACGCTGACGGCGACGCTCAGGCCAACCAGCATGTAGCCGGCGTGAGCGATGCTCGAATAGGCCAGCAGGCGACGTACGTTCTTTTGCAGCAACGCGAGCAAGTTGCCGACGAACATCGTGGCGATCGACAGCAGGAACAGCACGTCGCCGCTCTTGGCGGCGAGACTCCAGTAGCCTAAGTGCGTCGCGGATTCGACGCTCGGCTGGCCGAGCAGTCGGACGAGTGCGATGAAGCCGGCGACTTTGGGGATGAAGCTCAGCAGCGCGGCGGCGGACGTCGCGGTCCCTTGAAAGACATCGGGGGCGTAGAAGTGGAACGGGACCGCGGTGATGCGGAATGCCAAGCCGCAGACGATCGTGACAATGCTCACGAGCAACATCGCGGGCATGGCGCTGAATTCGTAATTCTTGAAAACGTGATGCAGCGCGGTCAGGTTCGTCGTGCCGGCCACTCCGTAGAGGAAGCTGAAGCCGTAAAGCACCAGCGCGGACGAGAAAATGCTTAGCAGAAAATACTTCAGCGTCGCTTCCTGACCGGAACGGTCTCGGCGGGCGACGTACAAGAACAGATACGTCGGAATGCTGACCAACTCCAACGCCAGGAACAGCACGACCAGGTCATTCGCCAGCGCGATCAAGTTGGCTCCGGCGAGGATAAGCAGCAGGCAAGCGTGCGATTCGGCCGCGTCGTTGTCGGTGGTTTGATTCCAGTTTGTGAGCACGAGTACCGTTCCGGTCACAAGCGTGACGAGCCGCACGAACCAGACCAGCGTGTCCACCTGAAACGGTGCCAGTTCGGTGGCCTCGATGACTGGCGTCGGCATGAGCGAGCACCAGCCGGCGAGTAAGAGTGCCAGCAGAGACCACACGCCCCAGCGGTGGCGAATGCCGCTCGCGGCTTGGCCGGAGTCGCCGAACAGGAACGGTCCCACGGCCAAGTTCACGCACGCCGCCGCCAGCAAAATGATCTCTGGCAGAACCTGACTGACGGCGCTGGTGAGGTGTCCAAACACGAGAGACTCCCTATGAGGGGTTAGGGGTTGGGGGAGAGGGGTTGGCATTGGGCAGCGGGAAACGGGCCTGCGGCGACGAGTTTCTTGCGGCGGGGATCGACCGTGAGGTTCATCCCTTCCAGCGATCTTGCTCCCAGCAACGGCAAGTCTCCCGGCTCGGCGAAGACCACTTCGTCGATCGTGAAGTGCTCTCCGCAGCGCACGATGGCGAAGCCAATGTTCCGAGTGATGAGTTGTCCGTTGGCCATTTGGAACGTGAGGTCTTTTTTCTCGCGTTTGACGCCGATCTTTTCTAGCAATTTTGCGGGAACCCAGGTGTGCTCACTGCCGGTGTCCACCAACACCTGCGACAACTCGACGGAACGCTCTCGCCGATTCATGTGCTCAATGCTGGTTTTGACGTGAAAGGTTCCCATGCCTCACCTCGATCGTTCGGCCCGAACGGGGGAAATCTCGTCCAGCCGCGCGGAATGGCTCTGGGCGAGGTTCTCGCTGATGGGCGTGGCGGTTCGATACAGATTCACGACGCCGCGCACGTCGCTTTCGATGATGTCGAGCACCGGCTTCGGATATACGCCGATCCACAGGCAGAGTGCCATCAGCGGAGCGACCGAGAGCAATTCTCGCATGTTGATGTCGAGAATCGGGCCGTGTGTCGGGGCGGGTTCTTTGAGTGGTCCGAAGAAGCCGCGACGGAGCATGTCGAGCAAGTACCAGGCACCGAGCACGACTCCCGTCGCTCCGATCGCCGAGTAAATCGGGTTTGCTTTGAACATGCCGATCAACGAGAGCAACTCGCCGACGAAGCCGTTCAGGCCCGGCAGTCCCGCGCTCGCGAGGCAAACGAAAACCATGCAGACGGACAGCAGCGGCAGGCGTGTTGCCAAACCGCCGAGTTCGCTCAGTTCGCGCGTGTGGTAGCGGTCGTAGACCATGCCGACGAGCAGGAACAACGCTCCGGTCGAGAGGCCGTGATTGACCATCTGCATCACCGCTCCGGTGATCCCTTCGGAGTTCAACGCGAACATGCCCAACATGCAGAATCCAAGATGGCTGACCGAGCTGTACGCGACCAGCTTCTTGATGTCGCTTTGAGCGAGTGCTCCCAAGGCTCCGAAGACGATGCCAATGACAGCCATCGTCGCGAAGACCGGGACACCGAACCCTTCGACCGCATCCGGCAAGAGCGGCAGGCAGATCCGCAGGAAGCCGTACACACCGAGCTTCAACAGGATGCCGGCCAACAGCACGCTGCCAGCCGTCGGAGCTTCGGTGTGAGCCAACGGCAGCCAAGTGTGAAACGGGAACAGCGGCACCTTGATGACGAAGCCGGCGCTGAGCGCGAGCAGCAAGCCAATCTGCCACGAATCCGGCAGCGGATGAGTTTGCAGCGCGGCGGCGATGTCGGGAATCGAGAACGGCGTCGCCGTCAGTCCCTCTTGCAGGACTTTCAGCACCAGAGCCACCAAGCCCAGCAACGTGATCACGCTGCCGGCCAGCGTGTAGATGAAGAACCGATAGGCCGCGAACTGCCGCTGCACTCCGCCCCAGATGCCGACCAAAAAGAATAGAGGGATCAGCGTGAATTCGAAGAAGACATAGAAGAGGATCAGGTCGAAGGCCACGAACGCACCCAGCATTCCCGCTTCGAGCACCAGCAGGCAGATGTAGAACTCCGTCGCGCGATCGTGAATCGCCTCCCAGGAGATCAACACCGCCGAAATGGTCAGGATCGCGGTCAGCGCCAACATGAGCACGCTGATACCGTCGGCTCCGAGGTAGAACTCCAGACGTATGGGAGTTGTCACCGTTCGCCACTCCACAGGTGGCGGTTCGTTGGCTGGCGGAGTCGATGCGTCGCTGGTCTCGACGACGGGGTCCATCTGAATTTGCTCTTGGCGCGTCAGATTTCCCAGCGTCATCCAAGTCTGCCGCCATTCGAGCTTCGGCTGGATGGGGCCGGTGGCGGCATTCGAGCGACTCTCGCTGCTCGCGTTCTGCTTGTTCTCGTGAATCGAAATCAACTTCGCCGTGATGCCCAGCGAAATCAACAGCGTCCCGATGGCCGTCAGCAGAGCCACCCAGCGAGCAACCGGCCGGCCGCCACCCAACAGAGCCAAGAGGACCGCGGCGAGCAGCGGCAGAAGAATGATGGACAGGAGCAACATTTTCGATTTTCGATTGGAGATTTTCGATTGGGGTCAGGACTATCCGGCGAACGCACGCAACATTTGAATGAGGAACAGCACTAAGCCCAGCAGCATCACCCAGGCGTAGTTGGACACGAGTCCGTTTTGCATGGGACGCACGATGCGGCCGATCGTGGATGGGATCGAACCCACGAAGTCCAACAAGCCGTCGATCAGGTACTTGTCGAGCAGTGCGCAGACCAGCGCGAGCACTTTGACCGGAACGACCAGCAGGTAAGTGAAAAGCTCATCCAGGAAAAACTTGTTGAGCGACAGGCGGTGCAGTGGTTTAAGCCCCGACTCCAACTTGGCAGGAACCGCGGGCGCGTTGACGTACATCCACCGAGCGAGCCCGTAACCAGCGGCGAAGATGACCGCACTGAGTGCCATCAATGGAATGCTGTGAGGATGCTCGCCGTGCCCCGCGAGCGACGTCGATTGTGCCAACTGTCGGGCGTAGACGCCGGTCGGGCCAAGGAACAAGCCGATGACCACCGAGAATCCAGCAAGGACAAACAGCGGCAGCGTCATCGTCGGCGAGGATTCGTGTGGGTGATGCGCCTCCTCCGGGAAGCGTTCCTCACCGAGGAACGTCATGTTGTACGCTCGGAAGGAATAGAAGGCGGTCAGGAATGCAGTCACGACGGCGACGCCGAGAATCACGGTGAAGAATGTCTCGTGGCCGCCGGCCTTCGTCCCCTCGAACAACGCAACCAGGATTTCGTCTTTGCTCCAGAAACCAGCCAGCAGCGGACAACCGGCCAACGCCAGCGAGCCGATCAAGAAAGTCATCCGCGTGTGCGGCATCACATGCCGCAGGCCGCTGAAGCGGCGCATGTCGATCACGTCCCCCATCGAGTGCATCACGCTGCCGGCTCCGAGAAACAAGAGCGCTTTGAAGAATGCGTGCGTGAAAAGATGAAACATCGCGGCCGTGACTGCGAAGGTCGTCAGCTTCGGATTGACGCAAGCGGCTCCCAAAGCCATGAACATGAAGCCGAGTTGGCTGACCGTTGAATACGCGAGGACTCGTTTGAGGTCGTACTGCGTCAGCGCCGTGAGAGCGGCGAGCAACGCCGTGATGGCACCAATTGCGCTGACGACCATCTGTGCGGTCGAAGACATCACGAACAGCGGCGTGCTGCGAGCGACCATGTAAACGCCGGCCGTGACCATCGTTGCCGCGTGGATCAATGCCGAGA
>SYJG01000285.1 GCA_005798445.1 Planctomyces sp. | reverse complement strand
CGAGTCATCGAGACCCACCACCACCGGGCAGCATTTTGGTGGGTCTCGATGACTCGACCCACCCTACGCCAGCCGCCCCGCCAGCTTGTCGACAATCAGCCGCCCGACATTTAGCGCCGCCGTCGCCGCCGGTGACGGCGCGTTGAGCACGTTCACGACAAGCTCATTCTCGACGATCTGAAAATCATCGACCAACTTCCCATCACGGCCGAGCGCCTGCGCCCGCACTCCCGACGGAGCCGAGTGCAGATGCTCGGAGCGGATCTCCGGCATCAATCGTTGCAACGCGCGAACGAACGCCGCCTTGCTGAACGATCGCCACATCTCGCCGCAGCCGGTTCGCCAGTGCGTCGCCGCCATCCGCAAGAAGCCGGGATAGGTCAGCGACTCGAACAGGTCACGCAGGTTGATGTCGAGCTTCGTGTAACCCTCGCGAGCGAACGCCAGCACCGCGTTCGGCCCGCACTCGACGCCGCCCTGAACCAGCCGCGTGAAATGCACTCCGAGAAACGGGAACTTCGGATCGGGCACCGGATAAATCAGGTTGCGGCACAGATGCTGCCACTCCGGCTTGAGCTCAAAATACTCGCCGCGAAACGGAACGATCTTCGAGTCCACGGGCGTGCCGCTGAGCTTCGCGACTCGATCGGCGTGCAGTCCCGCGCACGTCACGACGAATCGCGTTTCGACCTCACCGGCCGTTGTTTGCACGATCATCCGCCCGCTCGATCGCGACATCGACGTGACTCGCGCGTTGAACAGAATCGAACCACCCTTTTCGCGAATCCGCGCCGCCAGTTTTTCGCAGACGCCGGGGTAATCGACGATCCCCGCTTCGGGCACATGGATCGCCGCGATCCCGGCCGAATGTGGTTCGAGTTCCCGCAGCCGCTCCGGCCCGATCATCTCGCACTGCACGCCGTTCGCCTGTCCGCGAGCGAAGATGTCCTGCATCTTCGGCAGCTCGTCTTCACTGATCGCGACGATCACTTTGCCACAGATATCGTAGGCGACTCCTTCACGCTGGCAGAACTCTTCCATCGCCTTCTTGCCCTCGCGGCAGTTCGTCGCTCGCAGCGATCCCGGCTTGTAGTAAATGCCACTGTGCAGCACGCCGGAGTTCCGCCCCGTTTGATGAAATGCCAGCGTCGCTTCCTTTTCGAGGATCGTCACCGCCGTCCCCGGAAACCGTTCGAGCAACCGATAGGCGGTCGCCAAGCCCACGATCCCACCGCCAATGATCGCCACATCCGTCTGAGTCGCCATGTCCCGCACCAACTCCGTTCGTCCACGATCACTGTTTCGGTTTCATTTTCGTGACTGGTTTCATCTTCGTGACTTTGTAAACCGCGCCGTCCTTGTCGTAGGTCGTCCAGTCGCCGATCTGGTCGCCGTTGTCGAACGAACCAGACCGCATTTTGCATCCGTCTTTCCGGAACCATTCCCAATATCCAACCATGACACCGTCGAGCATCTGCCCTTTCGCCCACAGACTGCCATCCTTGTGGTAATGCAGGTGCTCTTTCGCCACGCTCTTTTTCTTGGCCATGAGCAAATCTCCAATCGTGGAAAGTTCAGGGCAAGATAGCGCCGGTACGCCTGCACGACAAACGTGTGACACTGCTTTCCGAACGGTCGCTCACCACCTAGATTACGCCCCCTATTTCGTAGCTCGACTCGAAGAGGCATTAAAGCAATTGGCGAGCGGGGCGGCGTCAGCCCCCCGGTGGTCGTGCTCACGGCAATCAACCGGGGGCGGACGCCACCCCGCTCACCTGGGAGTCAAAATGATCGTCAGTTGGAATTGGCTGCAGGACTACGTTTCTCTCGACGCCTCCCCCGCCGCGCTCGCCGAGCGGCTGATGATGGCCGGGCTGAACCTGGAGTCGATCGAACCGCACGGCGACGACCACGCCATCGACCTCGAAGTCACCAGCAATCGCCCCGATTGCCTCGGCCACATCGGTGTCGCACGCGAGGCCAGCGTCCTCTTCAACAAGCCGCTGACGATCCCGTCGGCGGCAGTGAAGTCGAACGGCCAACCGGTTGAGCAAGCCACGTCTGTTGCAATCGAGTGCCTCGACCTTTGCCCGCGCTACGTCGCTCGCGTGATTCGCGGCGCGAAGATTGGCCCCAGCCCAAAATGGCTCCGCAACCGCTTGGAGGCTGTCGGCATCGCCTCGATCAACAACGTCGTCGATGTCACCAACTACTGCCTGATGGAAAGCGGCCAACCGTTCCACGCCTTCGATTTCGACAAACTGCGCGGTGGCCGGATCATCGTCCGCCGACCGAAGACGAATGAAAAGATCCAGGCCATTGACCACAACGAATACGCGCTGACGCCAGAGATGTGCGTCATCTGCGACGCCGAACGCCCGGTTGCCGTCGCCGGAGTCATGGGCGGAGCCGACACGGAGATCAGCGGTTCGACAAAAAACGTTTTGATCGAGGTCGCCGACTTCTCATCGATGTCGATTCGAGCGACCGCTCGCAAGCTGAACCTGCACAGTCCGTCGTCGTACCGTTTCGAGCGTGGCGTCGATTCCAATCAAATGGACTGGGCCAGTCGCCGCTGCTGCGAGTTGATCCAGCAAGTCGCTGGCGGCGAATTGCTCGAAGGTGCGATCTGGGCCGGTGAACCACCCGTCGCTCAACGCCCGGCGGTGTCGCTCCGGTCGAACCAATTCCGCCGCATCCTCGGCATTGATGTTTCGACCAATGATTCACACCGCATCCTGACGGCACTCGGACTCAAGTCCTATAGCCCGGGCCCTTGTGGCCTGGATGATTCAAACCAAGGCATCAATCACCCAAGCCACAAGGGCTTGGGCTACGGTGACGAAGTGCGACAATATCTCCCGCCAAGCTGGCGTCGCGATCTCTCGCGCGAGGCCGACCTGATCGAAGAGGTCGCTCGCATTCACGGCTACGACAAGATTCCGGAGGACGTCTTCGTGCCGTTGTCGCTCAGCCAAAAAACGCTGACCGAACGAGTGCTCGACCGCCTTCGAGACGCGCTCACCGCCGCCGGCTTCTTCGAGACGATCACGCTGTCCTTCGTCAGCGGCGAGTTGGCGGACTTGATCGTAGGTTGGGACTCCGTCCCGACCCAATCCGGTGGTCGGGACAGAGTCCCAATCTACTTGAGCGTCGATCATTCGTCGCGCCGACAAGAGAACACGCTGCGGCAAAGCTTGATCCCCAGCCTGCTCGTCGTCCGTCGCGACAACGAGCGGCACGGCAACTTCAATGCGAAGCTGTTCGAGACCGCCGGCGTGTACCTTGCCGCTCGCCCCGGCGATCCGACCGCCGAACCACGCCGACTCTCATTCGTCACTGGCGGCTCGTTCGTCGAAGCCAAGGGGCTTGTCGAGACGCTCGTGCTGCGCATCAACCCGCAATCGACCGTCACCGTTCGTCCGAGCGATCAGGCGCACTTCGTTCCCGGCCGAGGCGCCGAAGTTTTGCTCAACGGCCAATCGCTAGGCTGGTTGGGCGAGCTTTCTCGCGACGTGACCGACAAGCTCGACCTGCGTGACAGCGTGATCGCCGCCGAACTCGATCTCGTGACTTTGGAAGCTTCGCCGAATCTGGTCCCGACGTTTGCTGAGCTGCCGCGCTATCCGAGCATCTCGCGAGACCTCAACTTCGTGCTCGATGAAGCGACCACCTGGGACACGCTCAGCGAAGTCGTCCGCGCCGCCGCCGGCCCGTCACTCGATGCGCTGACGTTCAGCAGCCAGTATCGCGGCCAGCAAATCCCCGCGAATAAAAAGTCGTACGTCCTGACCGTCTCGTTCCGAGCAGCCGATCGCACGCTGACCAGCGACGAAGTCGATGCCGCCGTGAAGTCAGTCATCGAAGCCTGCTCGACGAAGTTGAGAGCAGCGCTGCGGTGATCGATAGGGGTAGGAACGACTGATTGAGTTCAGTCGCCCCTCCCTCCGAACCGGACGGGCGGGTTTCCCGCATCCGGCTCTCCGGTTGATGGTCTTACCTGCGAGAGGATTGAACGGCCAGAGCATGGGCGGTCGTCAGGTT
>SYJG01000284.1 GCA_005798445.1 Planctomyces sp. | reverse complement strand
GTCAGCCCTCCGAGTGTTTCCATCTGTATTGACTCGGAGGGCTGACGCCCTGCCGCTCGCCGAATCTCTCAGGACACCCCGCGCGAGGTATAACAAGACCGAGTTGTTACGTCTTGGTTACGCTGTCGTCACCACCGGAAGGAAAGGGTGTCAGGCGCATGGTCATCGAGCATCTCGTCTTTTCAGAACTGTTCCAATAGAAATGGGCACTCAAACGTCGTCGATGAAAGTTGTCGGAAACCCGGTTGTCGAGTGTTGCCGCATCGTGCGTTCGACTTGCGGCTCGGCAAGGGACTCTTTCAAGTGCGACTTCGATGGCTCAAACACTGCGACGCGGGTTTGGTCTTTGCCGGGAAGCTCAACCAGCTCGATGTCAGTCTAGGAAACCAAATTCATGAAACACCACTCGCGACAAAAGAAGATATCCGCTGGCTGGCGAACGACGGTTTTTTCCGTCGCACTTCTTGTCACAGGTACATTGGCCCTCGCTGCGGAGCCGCTGAGTGTCGCCGGCCGGCAGACAAAGAAGATCGAAGGCTGGACGTTGCTCGTCAGCGATGAGTTATTCGAGAAGGACAAGAAGGCGACTGTTCGGGCGTTGGAGTTATTGACGGTGCAACTTCAGGAGATCGCACGCGTCGTCCCAGCGGGGGCCGTCGCGGAACTTCGCAAGGTGCCGCTCTGGTTCTCTCCCGAATACCCGGGCGTGCAGCCGCGCGCCGAATATCACCCTGGTGCCGGCTGGTTGCGTGACAACCAGCGCGACCCCGCGATGGAGAAAGCCATCGAATTCACGAACGTCAGGATCTTCGAGCGCGAGACCAAACGAATGCCCAATTTCGCGCTGCACGAACTGGCCCATGCCTATCACGACCGAGTGCTGGCCAAGGGATTCGGTAACGACGAGATCAAAGCCGCGTTTGAAAACGCCAAAGCCAAGGGCTTGTACGATCTCGTCGAGCAGCGCTTCGGCGACGGACGATCGGCCAAGGTCAAAGCCTACGCGATCACGAATCCGATGGAGTATTTCGCCGAATGCAGCGAGGCGTTCTTCTCGACGAACGACTTCTTTCCGTTCACTCGCGAGCAACTCAAGAAGCACGATCCGGAGATGACGGAGACGCTCAAGAAACTGTGGGGCTGCGCCGCGGAGGAAACATCATCACCGAAGGCCACGAGCGATCAGGACTGGAAGCACTCCGGTTCGATGTGGCTGCTGACCACTCCCGACGGAGCCGACTTACCAGCCGAGTCCGCCGTTGAAGACTTCCCGCTACTGGTGCGGCTGCACCGCGACTTCTTCGACTTCACTCAAGCGAAACCCAACGGCGACGACTTGCGGTTCGCATCGAGCACCGGTGAGCGACTGGCTCATCAAATCGAAGAGTGGGACGCGACGAAAGGGATCGCGAGCGTTTGGGTGCGCGTGCCGAAGATGACGGGAAACTCGCGGCAGGAGATCAAAGTGCATTGGGGAAACCCCAACTCGACGAACGAGTCCGACGGCAAAGCCGTCTTCAATGAGTCGAATGGATACCTCAGTGTCTGGCACATGAGCAACGACGTGCGGGACGAAGTGGGGACGCTTACCAGCACCGACCATGGAACGCTGCCAACAACGGGGATGATCGGAACAGCTCGGCATCTTCCCGGTGGCAAGGGGATCTTCGGTGGCGACACGATCTCGAACTATCCGACCGGCGCGAGTTCTCACAGCACCGAAGCCTGGTTCCGCCCCGAGCGACCGAACACGACGCTCATCGGTTGGGGCAACGAGCAGGCTCAAGGGAAAGTCGTGATGCAGTTCCTTAGTCCGCCGCACATCCGCATGGATTGCTACTTCTCCGGCGGCAACGTCGCGAGTGGAAGCCGTATCCCGCTCGGCGATTGGACGCACGTCGTTCATACCTATCGCGAGGGGGAATCGAAGGTCTATGTCAACGGCGTGCTGGAAGGGACCAACGTCAAGCAAGGTGGGCCGCTCAACATCAGAACGCCGGCGAGGCTGTGGCTCGGAGGTTGGTACAACAACTTTGATTTCGTCGGCGATCTCGATGAGGTACGGGTCTCGCAAGTCGTTCGCTCGGCGGATTGGGTGAAGCTGCAATACGAGAATCAGAAGCCGAACCAAACACTGGTCGGGCCGCTGGTGCAGCCGGGGGATGAGTTCTCGGTTTCGCAAACTCGCATTGAGGTCGATGAAGGCCAGAGCGTGACAGTGACGGCCAAGGCTGGTGGCACTCAGAAAGTCATTTGGATTTACAAGCACCCGGCTTTCGAGTCGGTCGTCGCCACGGATCGGTTCTCGTACACGTTCAACGCCGCGCGAGTCAGCCGTGACTCCTATCGCAAGTTGCAGTTCAAAGCGATCTACCCCAACGAGGTGAAATCGCAAGAGATCACGATCAAGATCAAAGAAGCGATCCCGGAAGCCGACTTCACGCTGCTTGCACCGGCAACTTGGGACGGGCGACAGACGATCGAGGTAGTCCCGCAAGTCACCAATTTGGCCGAACTGAAAGCCAAAGGGGTCGACGAATTGAAATTCAAATGGACTGTCGATGATGTCGCGGTCATCAAGCAAGTCGAGCCGGGCAAGCTGATTCTCAAGCGGGCTCAGGGAAGCGGAACGCTCCGCGTCGAAGTGGCCGTCAGCAACGGCGGCGGAGCGTGGTATTACGAGACCGCCACAATCGCCGTGAAGGAACCACCTCCGAGCCGAGACCTGTGGGTGCCGCGACCGATCGGTGAGAACGAACAGCCGGAAGACAACCAGTTCTTCACTCGCGAAGGAACTGGCCAAGACCGCCAAAGCGAAGGAACGCTGGTCTACGCCGGCACGCTCGCCAATGCAGCGGACTCGGTCTTCGTGCGTGTCTTCGCGGACGACAAACTTTTCGCCACTCAGATCGGCAAGCCGACGGCCGAGAAGGCATATTCGTTGTCCGTGAAGCTCAAAGCGAAGCTGATGAAATATCGCACCGAGTTCGGCGCGAAGACCGGCGACAAAGAGACGGTGCTGCATACGGCGAAGAACATCGTTTGCGGCGACGCATTCCTCATCAACGGCCAGTCGAACGCCGTCGCGACCGACTTCGGCAAAGAGAACCCGCTCGTCTCCAGCGAGTGGGTCCGAACGTTCGGAGCGAAGGCTGGTGATCCCAACGGTTCGCGATTGAAGCTGTGGGCCAACGCCGAAGCTCGCAGTCCGGATGGTAAGTCGGAGATCGGTTATTGGGGGATGGAACTCGGACGCCGCCTGTCCGAGAGCGAAAACATTCCGATCTGCCTCATCAACGGAGCGGTCGGCGGCACGCGGATCGACCAGCATCAACGCAACAACGCCGATCCCACCGACGTCAGTACCATCTACGGCCGGCTGCTGTGGCGAGTCCAACAAGCCAAGCTGACTCACGGCGTCCGCGCCGTCATTTGGCATCAGGGGGAGAACGATCAAGGAGCCGACGGACCGACCGGCGGCTTTGGCTATGAGACCTATCGGCAGCTCTTCGTCGATCTCGCAGCGAGTTGGAAAGAAGATTTTCCAAACATCCAGCGGTACTACGTCTTTCAGATTTGGCCGAAGTCTTGCGCGATGGGAATCGACGGCTCGGACAACCGGCTGCGTGAAGTGCAGCGGACGCTGCCGAAACTGTTCTCGAACCTCAGCGTGATGTCGACGCTGGGCATCAAACCCCCTGGCGGCTGCCACTTCCCGGCAGCCGGTTACGCCGAGTTCGCTCGGTTGCTGAACCCGTTGATCGACCACCAGCTTTATCACCACTCCATCGACGGCCCCATCACACCGCCGAACTTACAGCGAGCTTTCTTCTCGACCGAACAACGCGACGAACTCATTCTGGAGTTCGATTCCGCCATCGTCTGGTCCGACACGCTGACCAGCCAGTTTCATTTCGATGGAGAACCCAAGTCCGTCGCGTCCGGTTCCGCGAACGGAACCCGCCTCTCGTTGAAGCTCAAGAACCCCTCGAAGGCGAAGACCGTGACCTATCTCGACAGCACGAATTGGAATCCTGACAACCTGCTCTACGGCAAGAACGGCCTCGCCGCTCTGACGTTCTGTGAAGTGCCGATCGAAACCGAGAAAGCGAGTCCGTAATGAAATTGGCGATTTGTCGGACGGGGACTTTGGCCCTTCGAGTTTGGTCCACCTTCGCCGTACTCGCCAAGGTGCGGGGGAATGGCTTGCAGACGCGCTTATTGGCGATCGCGGCGACCTCCGTGGCGCTGCTCGCGTTGATCGCAACGTCATCGCCGGTTGCCGCACAGACGCTCGATGAGGATTTGCGGCGGATGCCGGCCCGGGAATTGGCGTCGCTGGCGAAGTCCGAAGGAGACGCCATTCGCGGAGCGGTTGTTTTCTTTCAGCCGCACATGGCCTGCTCAAAGTGTCATTTGAACGGGAAGGTGAACCAGAATGGCCTCGGACCCGACCTGACGGCACTCGGCAAAGAGGTCTCCGATGAGTCGCTGGTCGAGTCGGTGTTGCTGCCGTCGAAAGTGATCCGCAAGGGGTTCGAGTCGGTGACGGTCAATACGAACGACGGAAAATCGCTCGCGGCGTTGTTGGTCGAGCGGACGAACGAAGAGCTCGTCGTGCGTGACATCGCACGCGCTGGCGAACCAACGACGATTGCCGTGGCGGACATCGAAGAAGTCAGAGCCAACGCGGCGTCGATCATGCCGGCGGGGCAAGTCAATCAGTTGAACAGCCGCCAGCAGTTTCTCGATCTGATTCGCTATTTGATCGAGATTCGCGACGGCGGCGCGGGTCGAGCGATGCAGCTTCAGCCATCAGCCGCGCTGCTGGCGTTCAGGGTGCCAGAGTACGAACAGCATCTCGATCACGCCGGCCTGATTAGTCGTTGGGACGACAAGTCACTCGCGCGTGGCGAGGCGATTTATCAGCGTGTCTGCGCGAACTGTCACGGCACGAAAGACAAACCTGGCTCATTGCCGACGTCGCTCCGGTTCGCCGAGGGGAGATTCAAGAACGGAAGTGACCCGCTGTCGATGTACCGCACGCTGACGCACGGCTTTGGATTGATGGCCCCACAGACGTGGATGGTGCCGTCGCAGAAGTACGACGTGATCCATTACGTCCGCGAGACGTACCTCAAGCCTCACAACCTGACGCAGTTCGTGTCGGTCGATGCGGCGTACCTCGCGCGATTGCCGAAGGGTGACACGCGCGGACCCGAACCAAGCAAGATCGTTCCTTGGTCCGCGATGGATTATGGGCCGAGTCTCGCTCACACGTTTGAAGTGCCGGGGTTGGTACACAACCTGGCGTACAAGGGGATTGCGATCCGGCTCGATCCCGGAGCGGGCGGAGTCTCTCGTGGCCGGCATTGGATGATCTTCGACACCGACACGTTTCGCGCAGCGGCGGCGTGGAACGGCACGGGCAACTCCGATGAGAACTTCATCGACTGGCAGGGGATCCAATTCAACGGCGCGCACGGAGTGCATCCGCGGATTGTCGGACAGACAGCGTTCGCGAACTCGACTGGGCCTGGCTGGGGGAATCCGGCCACCGGCGCGTTCGTCGACGATCAGCGCGTGTTGGGTCGCGACGGCAAACGCTATGGCCCGCTGCCGCACGAATGGGCCAAGTTCAAAGGTCTTTATCACCACGGTCAGCAGGTCGTGCTGTCGTACTCGATCGGCACGACTGAGGTGCTCGAATCGCCGAGGCTGATGACACGCGATGAACCGCCATCGGCACCGGTCACAGACCAACGGCCGGACGGTAGTCGCGCTCGCCAGAGCGTGAGTTCTTCCGCGAAACCCCACGCTCTGGCGAGCGTGGCTACGACAATTCAGGCTCCGCTTGTCTTGCGAACGTTCAACGTCGGGCCGCGAGATCGTGACTTGCTGCTGCAAGTGGCCGAGCATCCGTCGCAGGACGCTCGGCCAACGATCATCAGCCGAGCGGACAAGTCGGTCGTGCTCTTCGCACCCTCCAATTCGGACGCTCCCGCTGTACGCGAGCAACGATTGGCGTTCGATGGCAATACCTATTTGGAAATTCCGAACAGCCAGGCGTTCGACCTCACGTCCAAAGACTTCACGATCGCCGCTCGGATCAAGACGAAGGCGGACGGGACGATCTGGTCGCTGAGCCAATCGGGACCGAAATGGACTCCAGACGGCCAGACGTTTTTCCTTCGAGACGGGCGGCTGGCCTTTGACATCGGTTGGGTCGGCGCGGTGTCGGCGAAGTCGAAGATCAACGACGGCGAGTGGCACAACGTCGCAATGACCTGGCAGCAGTCCGATCGTCGCGTGCGGCTGTACGCCGATGGCAAGCTGGACGGCGAGGGGAAGCTGGCCGCGAAAGCCGCGTTGCCGAACAGCGTCGTGCGGATTGGCTTCACGACTCCCGACTTTCCGCGTCCAGCAACGTTCTTTGAGGGAGGTCTTGCAGAAGTTCGTTTTTATCAGCGGCGATTGATCGACGGACTCAATGATTTCTCCAAGCCAATCGGCGATGACCAGTCGTTGGTCTCACGATGGCTGCTCGATGACGTTGCCGGGGAACAAGTCGTCGATGTCACGAAGCATCAACACAATGCCGAGGTCCGTCGCGGCATGGCACCAGTCAGCTCCCCCTCAGGTCCACTCGTGGCCGGCTTCGCACCGCGCAACATCGGGGCCGAATGGATCGCTGCCGAAGGTCGCTTGCGACTGAAGATCCCCGCTGGCACGGAGCCGCTGCGATTCAGCGTCTGGTTGCCGTCTGACTCGGCAACGATTCGCGAGACGGATGCGAAGTCGTTCGCCGATCGTTTGACCGATCTCCCAATCCTCGATGCTGCTCTCGATCTTGCCGCACTGACCAACGGCGGTCCGGCGCGTTGGTCGCAGAAAATGGCGACTCAAGCGGTGCTCGGTCCAGACAGCGGGCCGTTCGCGGCGGATGTCCTGACCGCTCCGGAATCCAACCCGTGGCTGGCGCAGACGCGGTTCACGGGACTCGACTTCTTTCCCGATGGCCGGATCGCCGTTTGTTCTTGGGATGGCGATGTGTGGCTGGTCGTGAGTCAGCCTGGAAAGGCTGACCTACACTGGCAGCGCATCGCTTCTGGGTTGTTCCAACCGCTGGGGCTGAAGATCGTCGATGGTAAGATCCATGTGACGTGCCGCGATCAGCTCGCCGTGCTGCATGATCTGAACGGCGACGGCGAGATCGACTTCTATCAGTGCCTCAATAACGACCATCAAGTCACCGAGCATTTCCACGAATTCGCGATGGGACTGCAAACCGACGCGGCGGGGAATTTCTATTACGCCAAGTCGGGCTGCCACGGAATGGCGGCCATCGTGCCACATCACGGGACGCTGTTACGAGTCAGCAAGGATGGCTCGCGTACAGACATCCTGGCGAATGGCTTTCGAGCGGCGAACGGTGTCTGTCTCAACCCCGATGGCTCGTTCGTCGTCACCGATCAAGAAGGCTATTGGAATCCGAAGAACCGCATCAACTGGGTGACCGTACCGGCATCCGGCAAGCCAAACTTCTATGGCAACATGCTCGGCTATCACGACGTGACCGACACGTCCGACTCCGCGATGGTCCCGCCGCTCTGCTGGATTACAAACGCTTTCGACCGCTCGCCCGCCGAGCTGTTGTGGGTCGATAGCGATCGTTGGGGACCGCTGAAAGGCTCGCTGCTGAATCTGTCCTACGGCTACGGCAAGGTGTTTTTGGTGCCTCACGAAAATGTGCGTGGCACGATGCAAGGAGGCATGATCGAACTGCCCGTGCCGCTGTTTCCCACCGGCGTGATGCGTGGCCGATTCCATCCGAAAGACGGGCAACTTTATCTCTGCGGCATGTTCGCTTGGGCCGGCAACGCGACGTACCCCGGTGGCCTGTATCGTCTGCGAGCCACCGGCCAGCCCATGCATCTTCCGCTCGGCCTGCACGCCACCAATTCGGGCCTGAAGCTCACCTTCACCGAACCGCTCGATCCCACATCGCTCGACGCGAAGCAAGTGCGAGTCAAAACGTGGTCGCTCAAGCGAACAGCCGATTATGGATCAAAGCATTTCGACGAGAAGTCCCTCACCGTGCGCGGCGCGACGCTTTCGAAGGACTCGAAGACGCTCACCCTGGACATCGCCGACCTGCATCCGACCTGGTGCATGGAGATCAGTTACTCGCTTCGCTCCGCCAAAGGCACGCCAGTTCAAGGGACCATTCACAACACGATTCACGAACTGGCCGATTGAACGGCGTCAAACAGAAATGGACCGGGGCCACGGCCATGTCTGAATTCGGACCCTCGGATCGCAACTTAGGAGGAGAGGATAAACAACTTCGTGTTTTGAGATTCGCTGCGGTTTGAATTCTCTGCGCTCTTCGCTCCTCTGCGGTGAATCGTGGGTTTATTTTCTACCGCAGAGGAGCGAAGAGCGCAGAGGTGAAACACGAATTCTTTTTTCCTGGTCCCCTTACCTTGGGCCGCCGGGATTGATGCCCCGAGGTTGCGGCATCTCTTCGGTGATGATCTTCCAAGACGCGCCCATTTCGCGCATTGCTCGGAAGTCGCGCGGCTGATAGCTGACGTTGAGATGCGGAGTCGCGATCGGTTTGTGTTGCTCGAAACGCGAGTCCATCGCCGCGGCCAACATGCCGGTGACCAGCAGCGTCCGCTCGACGGGATACGGAGTTTTCTTGTCGCGGATGTGAGTTTGAATCGCGTGCGACAGAGCTTTGAACAGATTGCGGTTCTCCCACGGGCCGACGTAGAAGCTGGTCGCCAGCGGCTCCGGTTTCCCCGCGATGCGGCAGGCGAAGCACCAGCGTGTCGAGACGTTGCCAATCCGCAGGATCGTGGCCCGCAGGCCGTCGCGGTACTTGATCAGTATCGCATGCACCGGATGCTGCTTGCCGTCCGCTGGTTCGATGAAGTCTTGGAGCCGACCAACGTCCTTGCCTGTCTCAGCTCGCATCGCCGCTTCCGCCAGCGCGTAGCTCCAGCGTCCGTTCGCGGCGGCTTGCCAGACGGCATCCCCTTCGAGCAATTGAATCTCGGCGACTCCCGTTTCGCCGCCGCGTCGTGATTCGATCATCGATTGCAGCACTTCCAAACCATGAAAGTCGTAGACCTCCGGCGGACCACTGTGGATCGAGACCGCTTCTTCGATCACCGCCTGATCGGGCAGTTCGAGCGGCGGACGGCGCTGAGCCAACGGCACGGAGCTTCCCGCCATGAACGGGATTTTGAGTTCTCGCGCGACACTCGCCATCTCAGCGGCCCAATCCCACCGAAACGACAAATGCTTGTCGCTGAAGAGCGGCACGACTCGACCACTTTTCCGGAATACGGCGACGATCTCATCGAAGAAACGTTTTCGCGGGTACATGATCGCCCCGCGGTCGGTCTTGGGATAGTTGCCGTGCTCGCCGATCGACAGTACGCCGTCGACTGCCAACTCACTGCCGCCCAATTGCAATGCCTCTGCAATCGTCGGGTAGATCTTGATACCGTACTGCTTCGCGACGTCGCGAGCCATGTCGCGATCGGCGGGGAACTGGTCAACGTACAAGCTGACGACGTCGATTCCCGATTTGGTCAATTGGCCGTTGAAATAATACGGCTCCAGAAAGTTCTCGAGGATCACATGCGCATGGCTGCGATGCGTGAACTCGGTGATGACAGCCGCGATGCGTGGTCGTTTTGCATCCGCGCCGCTGACCGGAGGAACGCCTCCGCACGCAGCGAGCGACATCGCTCCTGCAGTCGCGAGCCACTCACGGCGATTCAGTCTGTGTGGGTTCATCAAGAGGCCCTCGTCCTTGTCAGCAGTTCATTGTTTTGGCACCCGCTTCAGCAAGATGTCCGGTCGACAAACCTGTCCGCTGTGGATGACCAGTTCGATCCGCCGCGTATTGCGGATGTCGTCCAGTGGATTGGCCGTGAGCAGAACGAGGTCGGCCATCTTGCCCGCCGCGATGGAGCCAAGATGTTCCTTCTCGCCCAACACGGTTGCATTGGTCAAAGTCGCGGCCCGCAGGGCGGCTGCCGGCGGCAATCCTGACTCGACCAGCATCTCCAGCTCCTGATGCAGCGAGAAGCCGGGTGGCACCTGCGGTTCGGGTGAGTCGGTCCCGACAAGCAACGGCACACCGGCTCGATAGAGCTTGCCCGTCAATTCCTGAAACTTGCCGAACTCGCGGCGACGATCTTCCAGTGGCCCCCCTTGTGGACAGCCGGTGCGTGCGAGGTAGACCGGCCAGAAGTCTCGCAGCCGCTGCGGAGCGAGTGCGTTGTCCGGATGATCTCGAATCTCGGAAACGTCCGGCAACAGGATCATGTTGCGAAAGACCGCCAGTGTCGGATCAACAAAAATCTTGCGTCGAGCCAGCTCGGTCACGAGCGACTCGCAGAGCGGATTGCTCAGATCGAGCCGTCCGCGATGGCCGGGCTGCTTCGCGGTTTCCGGCGGAATGACGTAATTGAACACCGACCAAATGTGTTCGAGGCCATCCACGCCGTCGGCCACCGCGTCCTGTGCCGAGTAGCTGCCGAGGTGAGCCGTCACGAACAGACCTCGACGATGTCCCTCGTCGATGATGGCGCGGCCGACGGGTCGCGAGGTGCCGGCATAGATCTTCACCGTTGTGATATTCCACCGCGTCAATTCCTCGAACAACGCCGGGACTTTGGTGGTGTCAGTGATGGCACGGCCAATATCACGGTGGATTGGCGGATCGGCGTCGAGCAGCGGGCTGCACGTGAAGACGCGCGGGCTCCACTCAGGATGCGCCGCGGCGATTCGCGCGACGAGCGTCCCGGCGACCAGTTCGTCCCCGGTGCTGCGAATCGACGTCACTCCCGCCGCGAGATACAGCGGCAAGACCTCGTCCCCGGTCACGTGCGCGAAGTCGAGCACATGCACCACATGCACATGCGCGTCGATCAATCCCGGCAGCGCGAACTTGCCGCGACCGTCGATGCGTGTCGCGTCAGCGGGGACATCGCCAACCTCGTTGGCCTCGGACACACGGACGATCTGCGTGCCGCGAATGACGATCGTCCGCTCCGGCAACATCTTGCCGGACTCCGGATCGAACAGATTGCAACGCTCAACCACGACAGTCGGCTCGGCCGCAGTCACGGCCGAAACGATCGCCAAACACAAGACGGAGAAAGCGATCCGGCACACTAGCCCGACGCGCAAGCGAGGGGTTGTTCCAATCGGCTTTCTCACGAGGATTGACGCAACCCCTCGCTTGCGCGTCGGGCTAGTGTTGGCAGACGCTGCGAATCGAGGCATGGGAAGTTCTCGCTTGGTACTGGTGACAGAGGTTATGGGTTGTCCGCTGGCCGACTCCGATCCCAACGATCCGGGCTGATTCCTAGTGCATGGCGGGACATGTTATCGGGCCGATTCGGCAGGTCATAATGGATCGCGCGGGTATTGAGGCTACGGAAGTACGGGCGGACATCGGGCGGCAATTTGGCAACCCGCTCCTGATCGTGGTCGGGAACTTCGCCGATCGGACCAGCCCAGGCCGGCCGATAGGCGATGGCCAGCAACCGGCGGTCGCTGTCGCTGTAGTTGGGATAGTTCGCATGGAACACCTTCTGGTTGATGATCACCGCCGAGCCGGCTCGGCAGGTCACCATCACCTCGTCCTCGTGCGACAAGTAACGCCGATAGGGATTGCCGTCCGAGTGCATCGACAGATGCGATCTCGGAATCACCTTGAAGGGGCTGCGCTCGGAAGTCAGATCGTCGAGGTAGTACAGCACGCGCACCAAACAGGGAGAACTCGCCCCCAGCCCAAAGATCTTCGAGCCGTAAGGCTGCGCATCGGTATGAATCGCGATCCCCGGATGCCCCGGTCGAGACAAAGCGAAATCGCACGCCGTGCAGATCAGCTCGTCACCGAACAGCGTCGATAGAAATTCGATCATGGCCGGCAACGCAACGACGCGAATCGCCGTCGGCGAATCGGTCCATTGCACGTTGGAGTGGCCGCGCTGATGCTCGCTGTAATCGACCGCCGTCGTCGGCAGCCGAGACAACTCGGTGCGAATCGCCTCCAGTTGAGTCGGCGACAACAGATCGGGGATGACGACGTAGCCGTCCAGTTCGATCGAACGAATCCGTTGCTCGGTCGTCAGCGCGGCCCAGTCGGTCTCCGCCCGGCGGGCGAGCAATTGATTTTCGCGTGTGTTAGTCGGTGAAGTGTCCATCGTTCGACTCCATCATTGGCGATCGTTTGCCGTCGCGCAGCCAACCAAAAGCATGAGCGGGGCATTCGATATTCAGTAGTTTCAAGTTTGGTCTCGGACAGGCATGTCTTTACTTCGAAGGAGTTGAGTCACATAGCTCAGGGTTGCCGCGCTTCGCGGCTATCCTGGGAGAGAGAACTCCGTCGCATTCTACCCTGAAGGGTTGCGTGATTCGAGCCAGCGGATGACGGAAACCCGTTGGGGTACATCGGCGGATGACTCCTTTTCCCCAGGGTAGCTCGCTTCGCTCGCACCCCTGGGCTATGTGACTCAACTCCTTCGGAGTAAAGAGAGCACCGTTCAAACTCGTTCAACCCTAAACTCAGAGCGACCGTCATTCGATCTTCCTGGAAGGTCTCGCGGCACTCCGCTTCTTGTTGTTGCCGCCGTTCTGCATGAGCTTCTGGAACACAGTCGCCAGTCCGTCGGAGATCGTCTTCCACCCGTCGGACGGAGGTTTCCACTTGCTCAATGGCTTGGCTTTTTCTGGCAGCGCATTCAACGCACCCAAGGGGGTCTTGCCCCAGCGGCACGCCTCCAGAATCACCGGGACCAACTTCGTCTGTCCCGCGTTGTGGAGTTCCAGGGCTTTCGGGATTTCATGCTCGGTGATGTAGTCCGTCGCCAGCGCGGCGACGCTCACGAGAATGATCACCACGTCCACTTCCACCAACTTGCTTTGGATGGAATCGTCCCACTGGTCGCCGGGGTCGATCATTCGGTCGTGCCAATGGCTGGCCAACAGGCCCTCGTTTTTCAGGATCTTGAGTTCGGACTCCAGACGCTTGCGTTGGTTCACATTGCTTTTCGAGTAGCTGATGAAGACCGTCGGTTTCCAGATCTCGTCGGATCGGGCGGGTTTGACGGAGTACGCGTTGTTCGGCCCGGCGGGATCGACATCGACCGTGCCACGGTCTGTTGAGATGCCGGTCGCGCGGCCCTGCTTTTCATCCGCTTCCAGAGTCTTGGTCGCCACCCAGGCCCCTTGCACCTGGGTTTCCTCGGTCGGATCGAGGCCGGGGATTTCACGGTGGATGTCACGCATCTCGGCCTGACACAACCCGGCGAGTTGCTGGCGAGCTTTGGCTGGTCCGGTCACGGTGATCATGACCTGTTGGTCCTGCGGCTCGGTACGGATCAAGGCTCGTGCCTCTTCGCGGGTTAAGATCGCGCCGCTGGCCCATTGTCGTTTCTTGCCGTTGACCTCTTCGATGAACTCGTGCAGCCGCACGATGGCACGAGCCACCAGCCCTTCCGGCAGCGCCTGATAGGTGTAGCGCAGGCGAGTGGCATCGGTGAGGGTGCCGAATTCCTCCACCCCTTTGGG
>SYJG01000283.1 GCA_005798445.1 Planctomyces sp. | reverse complement strand
CGCCCCTCGCCCCTCACATGCGAGTCCCCGACCGACCCTCCGTGATGCGACGTGCTTTCGAGCTAGCGGCTCGAGGGCAGGGGTTCGTCGAGCCGAATCCGATGGTCGGAGCGGTACTCGTGGATGAATCGCTCAGCCTGTTGGGTGAGGGTTTTCATCAGCAGTTCGGCGGGCCGCACGCGGAGATCGAGGCGATCGCCGACGCGACGAAGCGTCGCCGCAAGAAGAAGCTGAAGGACGCGACGCTGTTCGTGTCTCTGGAGCCGTGCTGCCACTTCGGTAAGACGCTCCCCTGTTCGCAAGCGATCCTTGCAGCCGGCATCCGCAAGGTCGTCATCGGGCGAACAGACCCGAACCCGCAAGTTGCTGGCGGCGGCATCGCCGAACTGCGAGCGGCCGGCGTCGAGGTTGAAGTCGGACTGCTCGAGGATGAGGCGAAGCGGCTCACCGCGCCGTTCGCCAAACGAGTGACGATCGGTCTGCCGTGGGTGATCGCGAAGTGGGCGATGAGCTGGGACGGCAAGATCGCAACCGGATCAGGTGACTCGAAGTGGATCAGCAACGAAGCCTCGCGAGCCGTCGTCCATCAACTGCGCGGACGCATGGACGCGATTGTCGTCGGAGCCGAAACGGCGCGTCGTGACGATCCGCTGTTGACCGCTCGGCCGGCCGGGGCACGAGTCGCGACGCGCGTGGTGCTCGATTCAATCGCCTCGCTGCGGACGGACTCGCAGTTGGTGCGCACGGCGAGCGAATCTCCGCTGCTGATTCTCACCGGCCCGGATGCTCCGACCGACAATGTCGCTCGCCTGCGTGCGGCGAGTGCCGAAGTCTGCCTGTTGGGGGTCGACGCCGAGCAGTCGGCCGCGCCGGCGACCGCGAAGGAACTCCGCAAGATCCGGCCGGTCGAACCGCTCGCGGTGCTCGCCGAGCTGGGCCGGCGCGGCATGACGAACGTCCTGGTCGAAGGAGGCGGAGCGATCTTGGGAGCCTTCGCCGATCTCGACCTGATCGACGAAGTGCAGGTCTTCATCGGCTCTAAGCTCATCGGCGGCCAAACGGCACCCGGTCCCGTCGGCGGCCAGGGTTGCGATCCGTTGGCAAAAGCTCGGCTGTTGGAAGGCTTGCGGGTCGAAGTGCTTGACGGTGACGTGCAGCTCTCCGGCCGCGTCGCCGGGCATGTCTGGTAGCTCCGGCGAAAAAGAAAAGAAACGGGAGGTCATCACGACCTCCCGCTCTCGCAGGCTCAACGCGAGCCTGCGGCGAGGGTCTCAGCGGGCAACTGGTGGACCCTCGCGGTAGTGACGATTTGCGATCACGGATTCCGCAGGCGATTTGCGATCGTGATGCCGAACTGCCGGGCCGAATCGAAGTTCTCGGCGGTGATGATGCGGCCATCGACGACCACGTCGTCGGTGGTCGTGCCGGTGTTGCCGACGGAGCCGTTGGTGAAGACCGTCGCGCCGTTCACATCGCTGTGCCAGCGGGAGAGTTGGGCTTCGGCAATGTTGCTGGCAGGAGATTGGCCGCCGTAGGTGCTGACCGTGCGTCCGGCGATCAGGCTTTGGCCGTTGACTCGTGCCCAGGCCAGGATGCTGACTCCGTGGCACAACGCGGTGACCAGTTTCTCCTGAGCCACGAAGTCGTTGATGAGCTGATTGACTCGGTCACGAATCGCGACCGTGCCGTTGTAGGCCGAGTTGCTGTAGGTACCGTTGAAGGCGTACTGGTACGAGCTGGCTCCCCAACCGCCGACGAAGACGATCGCGGAGTAGTTCGAGGCGTTGACGTCAGACAGTGCCAGGTCCGGCATGACTTCGCCGCTGCTGCTCCCCTGACCGGAGTTCGCGTGCGGGGTCGAGAGTTCTCGGCGTCCGGCGGCCACGACGACCGGGATGCCGGCGGCCTCGAACTGTGCTCGTGGGTCGGCGTATTCCTGGTAGTAGAAGTCTCGGTTGGCGATGACCATCAGGACCGGCAGCGGAGTTTGTGTCGGCGCGTCGTTGTCGGCGATCGTCACGGTGCCGGAGGTCGCTGCTCCGAGAGCGTAGGCCGAGTTCGCTGACAGCGTCGCGCTGACGGTCTCGTTGGCATCCGACGTCGCGTCATCGACCGGTCGCACGGTGATGGCTCCCGTTGCCTGACCGGGTTGGATGACGACCGTGCCGCGCAGTTGGTCGTAGTCGCTGCCATTCGTCGCGGTCCCTCCGAGCGTGTAGTTCACGGCGATCGCGGCGGCGGTCGTGCCGGTGCGAGTCACCGTCAGTGTGCCGGTTTCGCGATTGGCTTCGGCGGCGGTCGGATCGGTCGCGGCGAGCGTCGTGGTCGGCTGATTGCGGTTGAGCAATCGGTCGGCCAGCGTCTCGCCCAGCAGGCGGCCGGAATCAAAATTCTCGCCGGTGATGATGCGGCCATCGACGACCACGTCATCGAATCGAGAGACCGGTTGACCCAGTTCGCCGCCGGTGAAGGCGGTCGCGCCGTTGGTCTCCAAGTGCCAGCGATATCGCAGCGCTTCGGGCAGGTTGTTGGTCGGCGAGTTGAACTCGGCGGTCGTCGCGGCGCGGCCTTGCAGGAGGCTTTGGCCGTTGACTCGCGACCAAGCCAAAACGGTGGAACCGTAACAGACGCCGGTGACGATCTTGTCCTGAGCGACGAACTCGTTGATGAGCCGGTTGGCCGCGTCGCGGATCGCGGGCGTGCCGTTGTACGCCGCGTTGTTGTAGGTGCCGGGGAAGGCGAACTGATATTGGGCCGCTCCCCAGCCACCGGCGAAGACGATGGCCGAGTAATCTGAAGCCCGTGCGTTGGCCAGTGCGATGTCCGGCATGACCGCTCCGTTGCCGCTCGTGTAGCCGGTGTTCGCGTGCGGGACGGACAACGTCCGAGTTCCTGCACCGACAACAACCGGGATGCCGGCCGCTTCGAGAGCCGCTCGTGGCAGCGAGTACTCGGTGTAGTAGAAGTCGTTGTTGGCGATGACGATCAGCACCGGCAGCGGCGTGGCGGCCGGGACGTCGTTGTCAGCGATCGTGACCGTTCCGGCCGTCGTTGTGCCGAGCGTGTAGGCCGCGTTGGCCGAGAGAGTGACGGTCACGGTCTCGTCGGCATCGACGGCCGTGTCATCGACTGGTCGAACGGTAATCGTCGCCGAGGTCTGTCCCACTTCGATCGTCACGTTGCCGGTGAGGTTGTCGATGTCGGTGCCGTTCGTTGCAGAGCCACTCACGGAGTAGTTCACGACGAGCGAGTTGGTTGTCGCGCCGGTGCGAGTGACGGTGAACGTGCCGGTTTCACGATTGGCTTCGGCGGCAGTTGCGTCGGTCGTCGCCAGCGTGATCGTCGGGAGCACCGGAGCGACGTCATCGCTGACGATCGTCGCCGTTGCGGTGCGAGCGGTGCCAAGGTTGTAGGCCGCGTTCGTGCTGAGGGTCAGCGTGACGGTCTCGTTCGACTCGACGGCCGTGTCGTCGATCGGTCGCATTGTGATCGTGGCGAACGTCGCTCCGGCGGGAATGACGACAGAGCCGCTCAGGTTGTCGTAGTCCGAGCCGTTCGTGGCTGTCCCGCCAACAGAATAATTCACGGTCAGCGAGGCGGTGGTCGAGCCGGTGCGCGTGACTCGGAACAGGCCGACATCGCGGTTGAGTTCGGCGGCGTTTGCATCGGTCACGGCGAGCGTCACGGTCGGCAGCGCGGTCGCGACATCGTCGCTGGTGATGTTGACCGTTGCGGAGCGAGTCGCGCCGAGGTCATACGCATCGCCGTCGGTCAGGTTGAGCGTCACGGTCTCGACCGCTTCGACGATCCGGTCGTCATACGGGTAGACGGTGACGGTCGTGGTCGCCTGACCGTAGGCGAAGTACGCGAAGCCGCTCAGCGGAGCGAAGTCCTGCCCGGCGGTCGCGGTGCCGTTGGCCGTGTACCGCACGACGAGCGTGTTGTTGAGGTTGCCGGTGCGAGTCAGCGTGAAGACGCCATTGTTGTTGCCGACTTCCGCAGCGGCCGAGTCGGTCGCGGCGACAGTGATGATCGGCGTGACGGGGGGCGGAGCGGCGTCGTTGTCGGTGATGTTCACACGAGCCGCCGTATTCGGGCCAAGCCGATAGGTCAGCGTCGGGTTGATGCTCAGGATCACGCTCTCGGTGTTTTCGACGGTCGTGTCATCGACGGGCCGCACGGTCAGCGTGACCGTTGTCTGTCCTGCCGCGAACGTGACGCTCAGCGGGATCGAGTCGTAGTCGGCGGCCTGCGCGGTCTGGAGTCCGTTCGTCAAATACACCGTCGTCGAGCCGGTCGTGTTGCCGGAGCGTGTGACCGTGAAGACGCCGGGATCGCGACCCGCTTCGGAGGCGTTTGGATCGGAGGCGACGATGTTGATGGTCGCCTGATTCGCGGGGAGGTCGTCGCTGACGATGCTCACATTGCCGGTTGATGCTGCCGAGCTGATGAGCGAGTAACCGGCTCCCGGTTGCAGCGTGACGGTGACGGTCTCGCTGGATTCGATGGTCGCATCGTTGCGAGGCGTGACGGTGATGAAGGCCGTGTTCTCGTTGGCCGGGAACGTGACCGTGCCGCTCAGGGCGTTGTAGTCGGCCCCCGCGATCGCGTTGCCGCTGACCGAGTAATTGACCGTCAACGGTTGCGACAGATCGCCGCCGCGAGTGACTCGAAACGTCGCGACTCCGAGTCCCGCTTCGTGAGCTTGCGGATCGGCCGCGTTGAGCGTCACGAGCGTCGGCGTTGAGGTGAACAGCGTCCCGGCATCCGCTTCGAGCAACGCACGATAAACGTGAGCCTCGCTGGTCGGCTGGTTCTGAGCGAACAGGACGCCGAACAGGCCGTACTGCGTCGCCATGTCGCGATCGGTCAGCTTGTAGTGGACGTAGGCGTCCAGCCCCGTCGCGTTCTGCATCCGCAAGTAGTCGCGAGTGACGTCCGCCATTCGCGGGTCGCGTGTCGCCTGGTAGAAAACGTTCTGGTACGAGGCTCCGCGACCGTCGAGATGCTGGCCCCCTTCGTAGGCCAGCACTTGGATGTCTCGGCCAAGCCGCGTCGAGTAATCGTCTGCGAGCCGCTGATGATTGAGCGACATCTGAGCCGAGAACGCGATGTTGCCTCGCATGTCGTTGAGCACTTGATCGACCGTCGTCGTTGCCGAGTACGAGGCTCGCTGCGTGTCGCTCGGCCCAAAGTACGGAGCGATCGCGATCGCGTCGAACGAGCCTCCCATGTTCTCGATGACTCGTTCCGTGACCCACGGGTTGACTGCCCATCCGCCTGCGACTCGCACGATGCGGTCAGTCTGCCCGGCGAAGACGTCGCTCCAAACATTCATGTCGCGAGCCGTCTCGCGCCCGGCGATCTGCCAGTGCGTCATCCCAGCGTTCTCCGGCAGGCGCGTCTGGTCCGCGATCCAGTAATACCCCTCGAAGCCCGGCGCGAAGTTCCAGATTTCATTCGACCATTCGACGTAGGCGGTCAGCCCCGGTTCGAGATTGTCGCGAACATACGTCGCGAAGTTGCGGACGAACGTGTCGTCGGCCATGTGCGGCATGTTGAACCACGGATCGGCGTCGAGTTCGTTCGCAAGCTGCACCATGTGCTCGACCGAGATGCCATTGGCGAAACCGCTGCTGCTGCTCTGTCGCGAGTCGCTCGCGTCACGGCGATCGGCCCACGTCCGAATGTCCGACGTGTTCGTCTCTTGCGTCTGCATGAACCGGATGATGCCGAAGTCGTCGATCCGCTCCTTGTAGAGCGGATGGAACGGCGAGAAGTCCGCTCCCGGAGTCCAGCGCTGGCCAACAAAACTCTGCCCGTTGTAGTCCGGCATCCAGATGTGGATGTCGCGGATCGGATCGCTCGAACTCATCGAGTTGATGCCAAGATAAATCCCGCCGCTCCCCGGGGTGACATTGAGCAAAGCGAAGTTGTGCCCGTCCGCCGTGCGACCACGCGAAGTCTCTCGCGCATCGAAGCTGAAGACGACATCGCCGGTCCCGTCCCACTCGACCCGATATGTTCCGGCCGGGTACTGCCCGTTGAGTTCGCGAAACATCAACGTGCCGAGCCGCTGCTGCATCAAGTGCCCGTGCGCATTGGTCCACGTCGCGAGTTGCGTCGGCCAGCCGTTGGCATCGGTCTGCACGGGGATGAACGCTCCGCCGTTGAAGTCGGACGCCTGCGTGACGGTGTTGAACGAATGGCTGACCCACGGCCGCGACGACTGAAACACGTCCGTAAACATCCAGTTGGGAACGTAATCGACGACCTGATCGAGGTTCATCCCGATCTGCATCGGCGTGGCCGACATGACCTGCCGCGCTTCAAGATTCTCGACATGCCCGAAGCCATCGCGGCTGTGTCGTCGTCGCGACCGGCCGATACCAAATCCCGCGGCTCGCCAGAGGTCGCCGAGGATTCCAAGAACTCCGCCTTGCAGCCGATTTCCCAGCCGCCGATTTCCCAAGCCGCTTGCCCGATGTTTCATCGCCATGATGTTTCCCCTTGGTTTCTTGCGTGGCCCGCAAGGAAGTGATGTCCAAGAGAAATGGCGGCGGTGGCGGCTACCTTTCAGGGATTCTTCTGATTTTTGATCGTCTTCAGAATTCGATCAACCAGTTCGGGAGCATTGTTGAAGTCGTGGGCCGTGATGAGTCGGCCCTGCTTTCCGCTGGAAACCACTCGTTCGGAGGTGGTCCAATTCACGTTGAGTTTCTTGATCCGTTCCTGGTTGCGGATCCAGTCCTGAGCGATGGCCTTTTGGCCGTTCAGGAAGCCGTACTCGGCCAGCAGGATGACCGAGTTGCCGATGGTCGCCAGGCAAGTTCCGCGGTCGTACTGCTCGCGAAGACGTTGCAGAGTCAGTTCACGAAACGCGGCGTCGCTCACGAATTCGGATTGGCCGGCCGGGATGATGACGATGGCATCAAACTGTCCGGGTCGAATGTCGGCGATCGCTAGGTCCACCCAGGCGTCGTGCTCGCCACCGACCTCGCTCCCTTTGGGAGTGGCCCAGCCGCGCTGCGAAGAGACCAGGACCACGGGGATGCCCCGCGCGTCGAACTCACGACGCAACGCCTGAAAATCTTCCAGGTAGAATTCGCTCAGAGTGACCAGGAACGCGATCGGCTTTTGAACCGCCGAGACTGCCGATGGGCTGGCAGGCATTGCGGTCGGCTCAATGTTGGCCGAGGAATTCCTCGGAGCGGGACGAGCGGACGGCAACGCAGGACGCAGCGGATCTGTCCGTGGAGAGTCTGGCGAAGACTGCGGAGCCGAAACGACACTGGGGCCGAATCGATCCGCCAGGAACGCCGTAGTCGCGATCGTCGCCAAGATGACGCCCACGACCGCGATCACGCGGCGGTGTTGTAACCGAAAGTATTTTCGGAACTCGTACATCCCTCGGTTGCGAATGGTCGCCCAGTGTCCACGTCGAACAAGCTGGATGGTCGTCGGCGGCTCATCTGATTCAGTGCGTACCGTTTTTGGGAGTGTCGGCAGAGACCGCTTGGAAATGGATTCGAAAGTTCCCGCCGCGGCCAATCCGCCGACGGCCAGCGGAGCCAGGGCCTTTGCCAGAACGACCGGGGACTGAAATCGAGCCGCCGGGTCTTTGGCCATCATCCGCTCGACGATGCGAAGCAGTTCGGGAGGCAGGTCGTTTCGCAGTTGCCGCAGCGCGCGGGGCTGACGATCGGCATGAGACTTCAGCGTCCGGGTGATCGAATCTCCGGCGAACGGAGCTTGTCCGCTCAGCAAAAAATACAGCGTGCAGCCCAGGCTGTAGATATCCGCTCGAATGTCCGCCTTGCTGGAGTCCGAGGCTTGTTCGGGAGCCATGTAGTCCGGCGTCCCGACGATCATGCCGATCTCGGTCAAACCTGCGTCCGCTGCGATGCTGTCCGTGAGGCGATCCGAGTTGATGGGATCGGAAGACGACTCTTCACGTGCAAATCGAGCCAGCCCAAAGTCGAGAATCTTGATCTGACCCTTGCGCGTCAGCATCAAGTTCTGCGGCTTGATGTCGCGATGAACCATCCCCTGATGCGCCGCATGTTGCAGCCCCAGGGCCGCCTGCCGAATGAACAAGCTCGCGGTCGCCGGCGGCAACGGTCCTTTGCGTTCGACGTACTGAGCCAAGCTGACGCCATCCACGAACTCCATCACGAGAAAATGTAGCTCGCCCGCCTGCTCGGCATCGTGAGCGACGACGATATTCGAGTGCGTCAGCCGCGCCGCCGCTCGCACTTCTCGCTGAAAGCGTTCGATAGCCAGCGGATTGGCCATCAATCTCCGACTGATGACCTTCAACGCGACTGGCCGCTCCATCAGCCGATGCTCGGCCTTGTAGACAACTCCCATGCCGCCTCGACCGAGCATTTTGAGAACGCGATAACGCGGGTGCTCCTGCAGCGCCAATGGAATCTGCCCGCGAGCGGTCTCCGACTCGATGGGCGATTCCTGCGTCGGTCCTTGATGAGTGACAGTGTCGCAGTTTTTGAATTTCGCCAAGACCGTGTCGTCGGGGACGTCACTCAGCACGCGGCAACAGGCGTCGCACGTTTCGACATGTTGTTCGACGAGCGCCCCTTCTGCCTCGCTCAGTTGCCCCAGTCCGAACGCCCGCAATTGCTCGGTGGTCGGATGCCGTTGATCCGAGCGATCTGGGTTTCGAGGGACAGCGTTGGCAGGCATGTTCATGATGACTCAAAAGGGAATGTCTCTCGTCTGCTAAACCTTTCACACTCACTGGAGTTTGTCATGTCCTCCAATTTCCGCCCTCCATCTTTTGCCGTCCTCTGACCGACTTTCCGGAAGAGATGGCAAAAGATGGAGGGTGAAAAATGAGGACTCTCGATCCATCAGTCCAGCAATCCCGCTCCCTCGCGTCGCAAAGCGGCGAGCACCCTCGATTTGGCGATGAAAACGGCGTTGACGGTCATCCCCAAATCGGCCGCCACGGATTCCGCAGGTTCGTCCGCCAAGGCGAATCGTTGAAACGCCAGCCAGGTTTTCTCGGCAAACTCCCCCCGGATCAATTCGAGCAGCCTCTGCGTGACATGCCGATCATGTTCCGCGTCCCAGACGTGACTCAACCCGCTGCCCGGATCGGCCAGTTGCTGCAACATGTCTTCGATTTGCCGATCCGCCTCGGCCGACGGACGTCGCTTGCGAGCCTTCCAGGAGTCTCGCAGGCAATTGACCGTGATGTTCCGCAGCCACGCTCGAAACGCTCCCACATGCGGCTCGCGATGAAACTCGGCGATCCGGCGTACGACAACGGTCAGCACCTCTTGAATCACGTCGTCGGAGTCTTGGTCGAGCCCCGAATTCCGATGGAGCCAGCCGCGAATCAGCGGCGTGTAAATCTCGACCAACGTCTGCCACGACGCCGCATCGCCGCGATTGCGCACGCGATCCAACAAGCTCGTTGAGGTCTCTGCGGACATGGCCCGATCCCACCTGTTGCTTCTCACGTCCCCACCGACCTCGTGTCGGTGGAACGATGATTGGCGGCTAGAAACGACCTGGTTTGAGTGTTTCCGCCCCCGCCGAGCTTGTCTCGGTGGAGCGATGATCTTCACGGGCGTTCGAGTTGCCAATCACGGCTCCACCGAGACGAGCTCATTGGGGGCCAAGTCTTTCCGTCCTCGTCGTATTAGTGGTCAATCACGGCTTCCACCGACACGGGTCGGTGGGGAGCAGTTTCAACATCAACCAAAGCGCAGCTTCAAAACTAACGCTTCGGGTTACAAGTCGCAGACGAAAAACTAGCCAGCCGAGGTGCCCGACACTACGCCAACACAAACTCGTGGGCTTCGAGTTCCTCGCTCATGTCGTTTTCCGCCGGAATGTCCTCGCCGGTCCAGACGATCGACGCGAACGGTCCGACGTCGTCGATCCAAACGAGTCCGGCGAAATCATAGGCCGACCACGGCAGCCGGATGACGATGTGCTTCGCTCCCTTCAGCCGGCCGAGCTGCATCGAATAGAAGCGGTCGAAGTAAGACGGTTCGGTCGCGAACTATACGACTCGGTTATCTTACCCGGCGTCCGACAGCCGATGGCCGTGGGCTTCAAGACCACGGAGATCGAACGCCTGATGCTCATTGAAGACAACTCCCCGTCAGCGTTCCCGCCAGATATACTGTTTCCCAAGGCTTTACATGACGAGGAGTAATTCTATGAGCACTGACCGCGCTGCCGAATCCACCGACATTCCTCCCGAAATCGACGACCTCTACGAAGGCGAGTGGATCGCCTGGGACACGATCACGCGCGAGGTTGTGGCACACGATCGAGAACTCGGCCCCGTGGTTCGTGCCGCGAAAGAGGTGTTCGATTCCGGACATCCGATCTATTACCACCACATCCTGTCAGCGGACACGATTATCGTCGGAGGACTGTAACTCATGCAGTTTCCCACGACTTTGAGACGTGGCTGTCATCGACCGTTAATTCCCGTCAAGCTGCAGATCGACGATGGACGTTACGTTCTGATTGACGCGCTGATTGACACCGGAGCCGACATCAGCCTGTTTCCGCAGCACTTGGCGGAACAACTTGGCTTTGATTTGAGCAGTCAGCCAGATGGCATGGTCAACGCGGCCGTTGGTGGCAAGTGCTCGTATCGGCTCCGTGACGTGACGCTGGAACTGCGTCGGCCTCCCGATGTCGTTCGCTGGAAAGCGAGCGTTGGCTTCGTGGACCTCACAATGTCTTATGCCATCCTTGGCACTCGCGGCTTCTTCGAGTTCTTCGACCTGAATTATTCCGCTCGCAGCCACCGCGTGGAAATTGCCGCTTGTGATCCGCTGCCGGCCTGACACAAAACATTGTCCGACAGCCGATAGCGGCCGGCTTTAAGACGACCGAGATCGAACGGCTGATGCTCATTGAGGACGAATAAAACTCTGGAGCAGGTCTTCAAACTTCCGTTTGAAGTAATCGCTGTCCCGGCCCCTGGTGGATTCATCGAGATTCGGCGTGCGGAGAGATTTTCGTTGGGGTATGTTACGCCGTGTCGTTCGTGGCAAATTCGAGGAGACGGAGTGATGACGATTACTTTGACGATGGCTCCTGAGACTCAGCGAAAGCTGGTTGAACGGGCGATTCGCGTCGGACAGGACGTTGAAACGCTGGCCTGTGAGCTGATCGAACGCAGCTTGAACAGTGAGCCGACACTGGACGACATCTTGGCCCCATTTCGCCGACAGGTGGCGGAGAGCGGCATGTCCGAATCCGAGCTGACCGCTTTCTTTGAAGAATCGCGAGACGAGGTCCACTGCGACAAACAAGGGGCTGGTCGGTGACGCGCCGCGTGGTTTTCGATTGCATGGTGTTCTTGCAAGGCGCGGCGAATTCGGATGGGCCAGCGGCGGCTTGTTTGCGACTCGCCGAGAAGGGGCACGTCGAGCTTTGCATCAGTTCCGAAATTCTGAGCGAGGTTCACGATGTGTTGACTCGTCCGAAGATGCAGCACCGGTTCTCGGCACTGACCGACGAGACGGTCTCGGCGTTTCTCGCACGCGTCAGTCGGTTTGCCCTGGTGGTGAGTGACGTACCACGAGTGGTTTCGCTCGCGCGCGACCCCAAAGATGAGAGGTACCTGGACCTCGCGGTGGCTGCTCGCGCGGAGTGTCTCGTCAGTCGAGACAACGATCTTCTGGACTTGATGGACGCACAACGTCCGGAAAGCCAAGCCTTCCGCGCGGCCTTTCCACAAATCACGATTCTCGATCCGGTCTCGTTCCTGCGGGCCTTTTCCAAACTGCCTTCCGAATGACCCCAGACAACTGATCTGTCTGACTCGGTCGTCTTGTCCGGCGTCCGCCAACCAATGGCTGTGGGTTTTAAGACCACGGAGATCGAACGCCTGATGCTGATTGAGGACGACTAACCCTTGCGGGCAACCGTACCGCTCGCATCTACTCACCTGCCCAATCTCCAACCGATTCCCACTTTGCGGTGCGTTCAACGAACGACTTCGCACGAGTCGCAGTCAACCATTCTTGAAAGGTTGCCACATGCGTCCGACCAACTGGCTCCAGCGGTTTTTCTTTCGGACGAATTCCGCACGCATCCGTGCCGTATGCGCTGCGACTCGCCGTCGTGAGCGGGCGTTAGCTCACAGTCAATGTTGGTTGGAGCGTTTGGAAACGCGGATCATGCTGACGTCCGACTTCGGCGATGCGCCGGACATCAGCACGGGGACGGGGACCGGCGATTACCAGACGTTGCTGGCCAACGGAGGTCCGAGTCATGTCATCGACACGACGCAGACGACGCTGTTCCTGGGTGCTCGTGTCGATGGCGAAGCCGATGCCACTCAAAGCGCCAGGGCCAATGGTGACGACATCACGACGTTACCGGACGACGAGGGCGGCTTGATCGAGCCAGCTCAGGACTTGTTGCTGACGATCGGCACGGCTCCGGTCGTGCGAGCACGGGCGACGAACACGACCGGCTCGGCGGCGACGTTGTATGGCTGGATCGACTTCAATCGAGATGGCGTGTTCGACGACGCGACCGAGCGGACTTCGGTGACGGTCCCCACGGGAGCCAGCAACCTCACGTTCTTGCTGACGTTCCCAACCATCCCGATCAACACCACGGCAGGAGCCACCTATGCTCGGTTTCGCCTGAGCACGGACGTGGCAGCGGCAAACTCGACCGGATCGGCGAACGGTGGTGAAGTCGAAGACTACACCGCGACGATCACCCGCCGCAGCAACAGCACGGTCGATGGTGCGAAGAGCGTGAAGATCGGCAGCGACACGAACGGCGGCCCCACGCTCGCGAATGGTGATTTCTTCGGCAGCTCCGTGGCATCGTTGGGTGACCTGAACGGCGACGGCGTGACCGATCTGGCCGTCGGGGCCTTTCTCGATGACATGGGCGGACCGGATCGGGGCGCTCTGTATGTGCAATTCATGAACTCGGACGGCACGGTGAAGAGCAGCATGAAGATCGCCAATGAGTCGAACGGCGGCCCCGTGCTCGCGAACGATGACCGATTCGGCAGCTCGGTAGCGTCACTCGGCGACCTCAACGGCGATGGCGTGACCGATTTGGCTGTCGGAGCGTATAGCGATGACACGAATGGTTCGAGTCGCGGGGCGGTGCATGTGCTGCTAATGAGCGAGACCGGCACGGTGAAGAGCAGCGTGAAGATTGCCAGTGGCATGAACGGCGGCCCCACACTCGCGAACACCGACCTCTTCGGCGTTTCCGTGGCATCGCTGGGTGATCTGGACGGCGACGGAGTGACCGATCTGGTCGTCGGGGCAAGGGGCGATGATACGGGAGGCACGGATCGTGGGGCTGTGTATGTGATGCAGCTCAACAGGAGCGGCGCGGTGAAGAGCAGTGTGAAGATTGCCAGCGGCACGAACGGCAGCCCCACTCTCATGAATGGTGACAACCTTGGCATTTCCGTGGCGTCGCTGGGTGACTTGGACGGCGACGGCGTGACCGACCTTGCCGTCGGGGCTCATGGCAATGACACACGGGGAACGGATCGTGGAGCTGTGTATGTGATGCTGCTAAACGCGAACGGCGAGGTGAAGAGCAGCGTGAAGCTGGCCAGCAGCACGAACGGGGTCCTCCCACTCGTGAACGGAGATTTCTTCGGCCGTTCCGTGGCGTCGCTGGGTGATCTGGACGGTGACGGCGTGTCGGATCTGACTGTCGGAGCCTGGGGCGATGATACGGGTGGCACGGATCGCGGGGCCGCGTATGTGCTGCTGCTGAACGCCAGCGGCACAGTGAAGAGCAGCGTGAAGATTGCCAACATGATCAACGGCGGCTCCACACTCGCGGACGTTGACTTGTTCGGCGGTTCTGTGGCGTCGTTGGGTGATCTGGACGGTGACGGCGTGACCGATCTGGCCGTTGGAGCTGTTGGCGATGACACAGGAGGAGTGTCCTCGAATCGTGGAGTGTTGCATGTGCTGCTGTTGAAACCGTCAGTAAATAAAGCGCCGACGTTGGCCAACGCCATTCCCGATCGCAATGCGACGGAAGAATCGGCGTTCACGTTCGCCTTCGCGACGAACACGTTCGCGGATGTGGATGCAGGGGACTCGCTGACGTACTCGGCGACGAGGTCTGACGGAACCGCGTTGCCAAACTGGCTGAAATTCACGCCGACGACGCGGACTTTCTCCGGAACGCCGTTGAATTCCGACGTCGGTACGCTGTCGATCAAAGTCACGGCGACAGATACGAGCGGTGCCACAGCGACCGACACGTTCAACATTGTCGTGGCCAAGTCCGCATCCGTCTTCAATGGCGGATACACAGGGTCGTACCGTGGAACAATCACTGACCCCCGATCAATTTCACTGGAGTCGATCATTGCGAACAGGTCATTCACGGCAACGATCACCGATGGAGACGTCATCGGAAATCTTCCCGCAACTGGCGGAACTGGAACAGGAACCGTGGACGGCGAAGGCAATTTGGAGGTTTCTGATAGTGGGCCTATTTTTTATCGTGGAGTTGAACTGTTTGTGAAAATTGATTTTCGCGGGCGATTGGTGGCGACGACAGCGGGAGTTACTGGCAGTGGGACGATCGACATCAGCGGCGATTTAACGGGTACCGGCACATGGACCGCGACCCGAACGAGCACAACACCCAATAAAGCTCCGGTTTTCGAGATACCGGCGAGTCCCGATCAAAAGGTGCTTGAAGATGCGGGTGCTCAGATCGCGAATGGTTTCGCCACCGGGATCGCGGATGGGGACATCGACAAAATACAAACGTCGAAATTCCTGGTGACGACCAACAACGATTCCCTCTTTTTGACTAAGCCACTGATCGACGCCACAACCGGGACGCTGGCCTACGCACCCGCCCCCAACGCGAATGGAACCGCGACTGTCACGGTCAAGTTAAAGGACAACGGAGGAACAGCAAGAGGCGGCGTGGATACGAGCGCCTCGAAGACGTTTCTGATCTCGGTGACTCCTATCAACGATGGGCCGACGATCACGGCGATTGCGGACGTGACAATCGACGAGGACGAGGCGACCGGTGCGATTGCCTTCAAGGTGGATGATCTGGAGGACAAGCTGGTCAACTTGAACGGAGTGACGATTACGGCCACGTCGTCAAACACGGATCTTGTGCCGAATCTGCCTGCGAACATCGTGCTCGGTGGGAGTGCGGGGAGTCGTACGATCAAGCTTGTGCCGTTGGCAAATCAATTTGGCATGACGACGATGACGGTCACGGCGACGGATTCCAATGGTGCCACCACCGAAGAGACGTTCGTGCTGACGGTGCGGCCGATCAATGACGCGCCACGCGTCGTCCCCGTGACGTTCCAGCTTCCCGAATTTACGGCCAACAACGCGAGCGTCGGGACGGTGGCGGCGGTCGATCTCGAAGGGCACGCGATCACTTCGTTCGCGATCACCGGAGGTAACGCGGGCAACGCCTTCAAGATCGACCCGATCACCAGGGAGATCAAAGTCAACGACGCAACGAAGATCGACTTCGAGTCGCTGGCGACTTACAAGCTGATGATCATGGCGACCGACTCGCTGGGAGCCGCAGGCGCAAAGCCCAGCGAGACCGGGCCGGTCACGATCAACGTGACCAATCAGACGTTCGACTTCACGTTGGACCTGCCGGAAGCGACGCCGAATTCGCTGACGATCACGAAACTGGGCAACACTCTCTTGGTGCCGGGACTGACACTTAACGTGCCGGAGTTCGTGCCGGTGACGCCCGTGCGGTTGGACGACTTCGGTACGCTGACGATCAACGGTGGCTCGGTGGCGGACACGCTGATCCTCGACAAGTCGCTGAATTCGGCTGGCTCAATCAAGTCGATCCTGTTCAAAGGGACGATCGTCTTTAATGGTGGTGACGGCGACGACGTGCTGACCTCCAACACGATCACGGTCAGCACGTTCAACGTGGTCTTCGACGGCGGAGCCGGAAACGACACCGCGTCGGCGGGCGCGGAGCTGAATACGCTGCTGGGTGGCGACGGCAATGACCTGCTCACTGGTGGTGCTGGGAACGATCTGCTCAACGGCGGTGCAGGCGACGACGCCCTGACCGGTGGCAAAGGGAACGACACTTATCGCTTCACCGATGCGGGGACGGCCGAGACCGACACGGTCAAAGAACTCTCCAACGAAGGACTCGACCTGTTGGACTTCGGCGAGTTGAGAACTGCGGTCGCGATCAATCTCAACAGCGAAACCGCGCTGGCAACTCACGCCAACCGCACCGTGAAGACGGCGGCGACCGGTGCCACGAAGCTCGCACCGAACTTTGAGAACGGGACTGGCGGCGCGGCGGATGATTCGATACTAGGCAACGCCGTCGCCAACAGCCTGTCGGGTGGAGCGGGTCGCGACACAATCATCGGCGGAGCCGGCAACGACACACTCCGAGGCGGCAATGACGACGACACCGTCATCGGCGGCCAGGGGGCCGACTCCCTCTCTGGAGACGGCGGCAGTGACTTCGGCCTCGGCGGCAAAGGCGGCGCGGTACGAGGAGGTAGCAGCAAGAAAGACACCGGCGATCTGCTCGATGCGGGTTCGATCGAAGAGATCAACGAAGCCTTCGCCACGGTCTTCGCGTTCGAGCTTTGATCTTGTGTCGCAGCCCCGGAAAATTTCGCGACATCAAACAGGCAATTCCGAGCCGCTTCCCGCTTAAGCCAGCACGAACTCGTGGGCTTCGAGTTCCTCACTCAGGTCGTCTTCCGAGGGGATGTTCTCGCCCGTCCAGACGATCGACGCGAACTGCCCGACGTCGTCAATCCAATCGAGGCCCACGGACTCGCGGGCCGACCACGGCAGCCGAATGACGATGTGCTTCGCTCCCTTCGGCCGGCCGAGCTGCATGGAATAGAAGCGGTCGAGGTACGACGGGTCTTGCAGGCAGGCTGTGCGGATCGCCTGCAGGAATGACATCGTCAACGACGCGGGATCGCTGGTCGGTTCGAGAACGATCCGCAACGTCGAGTGCGGGTTGTCCTCCAGTAATTGCCAGATGATTCGACAGGCTTCGTCTCGGTGCTGGCGAAAGTCGGCAGCCTGGAAGAACAATTCAAATGTTCCGCTACGCTGTGCTGCGGAGGGGAGCGGCTCGCGAGTGGATTTGTCGAAGTTCACCGAATGGCTGAAGAAAACGGTACCACAGCTGTCGGCTGTCGGCTCTCGGCGTTCGGCCGGCGAAGGGAGTGCGTCGAATTCGGTGTCGAAGATTTCCTCGGCTTCTTCCATCAATCCGTACATGGTCGGCAGGTCGATGGTCGGCGTCTTGAGGACGTAGTACGGCGATCGGGACTGGTACTGCAATCCGTGCATCTGGGCCTCTTGCCGGAAGGCCGTTCCGGGCAGAATCGCAAGGTTGAAAACCTGCACGCTGGAATACAGCCCGGTGTCGCGCAGGTAGTGCATGCCGCGGCGAACCGAGTCGGGAGTGTCGCCGGGGAGGCCAATGATCAGATCGACTTTGACTTTGATCCCGACATCGAGCATCGCTCCCACGCCACGCTCGAAGGCTTTCATGTTGTTCTTGCGGTCCATCAATTCCATCGTCAGCGGGTCGATGGATTGCAGTCCGATTTCGACTTCCGTGAAGTTGGCCTCGCTGAGCAGTTTCGCGATGTCGGTGGTAAGTCCTTCGGCTCGGAGTTCGCCGAAGTATTGCCACTGGCGGTCGGGATTCTGATCGGCCAGCAAGCGGACAAACTCTGCGAAGTTGCGGGCCTGATTCAGCGTCGGGTCGAGCAACACGACCTCTTTGACGCCTCGTTCCCGCGCGTATTGCAGGTTCGCGATGATCTTCTCGCGCGAGACGAAATAGAGGTCGTCGTAGCTCTTCGGGTAGTAGCAGAACTTGCACTTGAAGATGCAGCCGCGAATCGTTTCCAGCAGCAGCATCTCTTCGTCGGCCGCGTCGAGGATCCCTTCCAGATAGGGCGAACTGATTTCATCGAGACTGGCAAGCGGCTGACGGAACGCAGGCAAGATGAGGTTGTTGTCGAGGCACTGCAGACGAGTCACTTCGTGACTCGAATTCGAGTCACGGAGCGGCTGTGAACCAATTGACGCGAAGGCGAGCGGGGTGGCGTCAGCCCCCCGGTATTCCTCGGACACCATGACCACGGGGGGGCTGACGCCGGCCCGCTCGCCAAGTCTTTCACAGCCACAGAGCGACTCGTCGCTAACACAAACAAATAACCCGGCGATCGGCTCGCGCAGAGTGTTCTGGTCTCTCAAGGCAGCCAACAGTTCGGCGAAGGTCTGCTCTCCCTCGCCGATGGCGGCGAAGTCGATGGCCGGATGTTGCAGCACCCAGGCGTTGTCGGCGGTGACTTCGGGGCCGCCGATGATGATTCGCAGGTCCGGCCGGCGTTCCTTCAATCGGCTGGCGATCCAGAGGGTCCGGTCGATGTTCCAGAGGTAGCAGGTGAAGCCCACCATCCACGGGTCACGAGTCAGGATTTCTTCAACCAAGCCGCAATCGCTGAGTGTGTTGGACAGGCTTGGCGGGAAGATTTCAATGTCGAAGAACTCCTGCAACCCGCGGCGCTGGGCATACATCTTCAGGTAGCCCGCGGCGAGCGGCACGTTCCCCTTGGCCGGTTGTAGGCCGGGTTGCGGGATCGGGAGTTGCAAGAGTTGAATCGAACGACGCGACAACATGGGGACAATCTACAGGTGGCAAAGGCTAGCGACAACGAGCGATCCTCCGATCTCGGAGGACGATTCCGTACGCAACAGCATGCCCCCCGGTTTTCGGTGCGCGGGATGAATCCGGGACTTGAGCTCGATTTTGCGTGAGGCCACGGAATTCGAGGAATCGAGATTCACCAATTGCTGCGACAGGCGGGACTGACAAAACCTCTCAACGTGTCGAGATCGTCGTTCCCGCTGTGTCGCGGCGTCCCGGCGGACAACGTGGAGAAATTTGCCGGAGCCGCCTTTCCCACCCTCCAACAGCCGGGTATTTTGGACAAGCGAGGACAGGCTGTGTCCCCGCGGGCCAACATGATGGAGTTGCAGCGTCGTTCGATTTTTTCTGGAACGTGTCCGGCTGCGCTCCTCGCAACGTCAGGGAGTCACTCGATGTTTCTGTCTTCATGGCTTGAGTCGTTCAAAAAGGCTGCTGGCCTTTCTCACCGCAAGAACAGCGCACAGCTCCGCAAAAGTCGACGTTACGACTTGACTCAAAGCACGGAACGTCTGGAAGAGAGAGCATTGCCCGCTTTTTTATTCCAGTTTCCACCCGTGCCCAATGCGGTCATCTCGCCAATGTTGATTTCGCATTCGTCCGCGGCTTCGGGCGAACCGAATTTTTCTGAGGTTCAAACGGACGTTCCAGATTCCTTGGATCCCTCGCAGATCACGCTCTCCTTTTCCGACGGTGGTATATTTGGTGGCGGAATATTCTTCTCCGCAAACCCGGACATTAGGGCGTTTATCAATCCGCAGCCAAACGACATCACTCAATTCAATGACGGGTTCAATATCGTTCGCCCGTTATCGAATTCGACCAGCCCGGATCTGGATGTTTTTCAAGAGTCACTGTCGCCAGAAGCCTATGTGCGTTTCGCTCCAGGATCCGCTCTGTATGGATCAACGACGATCACGGTGACGGATGGTTTCAGGACACTCGACATTCCCGTCCGGTTGAATGACGTTCCTTCGATCGATGCCATTTCCAACGTCTCTGTGATGGAAGACACGCCGCAGGTGTCCATTGACTTGACCGGCATCACCGCCGGAGGGGGGGCGGATAACCCAAAGAACAACGGGCAAAATCGTTTGGTCTATGTCGATCCCAACTTCGGCACCACAAATCCCTTTCTCACGGGAATTCCGACTGTCAAATACGATGACGTGAACATGTCGAAGATTGGAAAACTCATCATCAATCCGGTGAAAGGGGCACCAGTCGCGGTTTTGAAGAGTGGAGACAACAGCGCGACAATCACCGTCACGATCGAAGACGGCGGAGTGGATAACATTGTCGGTAAATTCTACGACTCGGATACCGGCAACCTCACGATCACGAATTTTCCAGCGACTCGCGACAACATCACCCGATCAGTGACATTTACATTTACGGTGTCGCCGGCCAATGACACACCCACGGTCGATGACGTTCAATCGGCCACCACGAAACTAACGGCCGACAATCAAGTGACGGATTCCTCACTGACGGTCGCCGATGGCAGTCGCTTTCCGCCCACCGCCAATCCCAATTTCGAGGTTCAAGTCGAAAACGAACGAATGCGGGTCACGAGCGTGGTGTTGAACCCCGATGGCACGAGCACGTTTGCGGTGACACGCGCAGTGAACGGGACCACGATTGCAACGCACGTTTCCAACACAACGGTCACGCTGATCAACGCGGTGGTGCTCTACGAAGATGATCTCGCGGGAGTCACCGCGGTGACGGTGACAGGCATCACCGCCGGTGGTGGATCGTCGCCCATCGGCAATGAACAACAACTCGTCAGCATCACGCCCGTGACGACGTTTGGGGGGGCTTTCACGCTGACCTTCAACGACGGCACGCACTCCTACACATCCGATTTGATTCCCTACGATGCACCGGCCACGGTGAGTCGTGATGAAACTCTGAGCCTGTCCAGCAACGCGACTGGCGGGAATTTCACGCTGACCTTTGCCAACAACATCGGCGCGGTCACTAGCCTGGATGATGCGATCCCCACCGCCACGGCGGGGGAGGTGATGGATATCACGGTTGATGACACCATTGGTTTCCCGACGGTGGCCACTCCATTCGTCCCGTATGTGATTTCGGTCGGATCGAGCATTCTGGGAACATTGAATTCGGCGATGGCGGCGACAATCTTGGCGACGACGGAGATGCTGTCACTCACGAATCCGATCACGTTTCTTCCGCCGACACCGTTCATCATTCAAGTCGAACAGGAGCAGATGACCGTCACTGCTGTTGATTTGACCTTCCCAACCCAGCCAGTGTTGACGGTCGATCGTAGGGCGAATGCACCCGCGCACAACGGATCGCTCGCGAATCCCATCGACGTGATTGGGACGACTGCCGAGGAGATGCTCGTCAAAGATGTCACCTTCACGCCGGTCAGCGGGAATCCCTTCCGCGCGATTCTCAAAGTCGAGCGCGGCTATCACGGGACCACGCCGGCGGCGCATCCCGATTTTGCCAACGTCATCGAACAACGCACGACCGCCCTGAACGAGCCAGCGGATTTGGACGCACCGCCGTCGACACCGCTCCTCGCGGATATTGACAACCTCGCCACGACGATCACGGCAACGAATGCCAGTGGGGTCTTCCCATCCGTCGCGACAGACTCCTTGTCTAGCAGCGTGGGTAGTCTCGCTACCGATACGATCCTCTCGCTCAACTCTGTGGCGGCATTCTTACCGCTCACCATCCCCTTCAAGATTCTGGTCGGCAGCGAAGTGATGACCGTTACATCCGTGGGCGACGGGCTCACCCCCGCTACCACGACCCTAACCGTTCAGCGTGCTCAAGACGGGACCGCACTTGCCTCGCATCTGGCAAATGATGCCGTTGACAACCACTTCACGATCCGGGTTGACCGCGAAGACATGTTTGTCACAAGAGTCGTTGGGACCACCCTGACGGTGGTCCGCGGCGTGAATGGAACCTCGATTGCGGCACATGGCGACGGCTTAGTCCCCAGCGGCATCCCTGGCGTCCCTTTCGTTCCCGGCGTGTTCCCGAGCGTGACGCAGATCGACGACATCATCACGGTTGTCGATCCCCAGGTATTGAGCTCTGCGACGCCGTTCCAGCCGTATGGAATTCGGATCGGCTCTGAAGACATGTTGGTGACGGGAGTCTTTGGCGATCAATTGCTCGTCAATCGTGGCGTCAATGGCACCACCATCGCGCCGCTGCATTTGGACCAATCGCGAGTGTCACAGATCCTGACGACGGGCGTCATTGCCTACAACGCGGACTCCTTCGAGATCAAGAATGCTCTCGCCGCACTTCCTGTGGTCGGTCCTTCGGGAGTGGAGGTGCTCGGTGGTCCATTGGGAACAGCGCCGGTGTCGATCAGGTTCATCAACACGCTGGGTAAGTTGAACCTCGACAATTTGACATCCGACAATGGTGGCCTGACCGGAAACCAAATTCAGAGGTTGCAGTTCAACGGCAGTAACTTCAATGTGAATGGGACCGGCCCCAAAGGTGGCACGTACCGTTTGGTGTTCGGTGGGGCCACGACCGCCCCGATTCCCTACGACGCCGATGCGGAAGCAATCCAAGCGGCACTCGAGGCTTTGCCCGGAAACATTATCAATCCGGGCGACATCATCGTGATTGGTGGCCCATTATCGTCGAGTCCGGCCACGATCGAATTTACTGGCCAGTACGCGCACCAAAACGTTCCGGCGATCAGTTTTCCCGTGAACCCGCCGACGCCGGTCAACCAACTCAACAGCGCAACATTGACGAACGACGAACGCCAGCAGATTGACATCTTTGGAGCGACCGGTGGAACGTTCCAACTGACCTTCAGTGACGGATTCAACTTCCAGCCGTCGCGTTCCTTCACAACGCAACCCATCCAATACGATCAAGCCGATGGCAGCCTCACCGCCGATAATATTGAAAGTGCCTTGCAGATCATTGACGCTCCCTTCTTGACCGGTGTGACCGTCCAGGAAGACCCCAACTTTCCATTCACTCGGTTTGTCGTCACGTTTTCAGGACCGGCTGGCGACCTCAATCATCCTCAGTTGATTGTTCTGACGGGTGATAACAATCTGACTCCCAGTTTTCCGCGGCCAATCATCAGCATCTCGACGCTGGAGCAAGGCAATCAAACCGTGACCGTGACGGCGAACCTAAAACGGGCCATCCTCAATCCCGTCGCCTTTGCGGCACCCGTCGTTTCAGGAGCTCTCAGCGTTCACGATGCATTGGTTCGCTTGCAGTCCGTGACGAACGCGGACATCAAGACCAGCGGAACTTCGTTGCCAGGAGCGGCTGTTGGGGTCGAGTTCACGGGAAAATTTGCCGGGCTGGATGTGAACCTCTTGACGGTCAATAGCTCTCCGCTCCCGGGGCCAGTCAATAACGACCCGCTCCCGCTGACTGGTCTGACGGATCGTGGCGGACGGGCATTCGTCACCGATGATGTCAACGGCGACGGAATCGTGGACATTCTGGACCGCCACTTTGATGGCGAGTTACAAAAACTGCAGGTCATCGCCGTCAGTGACAACGCGGAGATCGTTCCCGACCCTCAAGTCATCTACGTCTCACCGAACGGATTCGCGATTCTCAATTTCACCAACAACACGGATCGCTTCGGCGAAGCCAACATCACGCTCACCGTCGTCGATTCCGGATTCGATCAGGATTTGTTGACGCGGGTCGATAACAACGAAATCAAGAAGACGATCCATGTCACGGTGAAGCCCACGAACGATGTTCCCACGATCAACCCGCTTCCCGATATTTCCATCCCCAAGAATGTGCTGCCGTTCAATGTCGCCCTAAAGGGGATCTCTGCCGGAGGCAAAGAGAATCAGAACTTGAAAGTCACCGCCACGAGTAGCAACCCCGCGCTGCTTGCGGATCCCTCCATTGATTATGTGGATGGTGCCAAGACCGCCACCATGAAGCTCAGCCCCATTGCGGGCAAAACCAACACCAGCGCGGGAGGGCCGTCGTTCATCACAGTCGTCGTGGAAGACGCTGGCGTGGACGGTGTGTTGAATGCCCCTCCGGGTATTCCCTCGGACAATGGAACGCGGCGACTCGTTTTTCGCTTCGATGTCACGGAATCTCCCACATTTGTGCCGCTCGAATCGGCCATCACCATCGACGAAGACACGCCATTGTCGTCGTTGGATTTGAATCAGGTGACCGCTGGTGTTGGGGAGGGCACTCAGAGCCTGCAGTTCACGGTGACGAACAACAACACGACGTTGTTTACGAAGCCGAACTTGTACACAACTGCTGCGGACGCCGGGCCGCTGAATTACGAGCCGACGGCAGACCTCTCAGGCTTCGACATCTTTCATGTGACCCTGACCGACGCTGGGCCAGATCTCAAGCCAGGAGAAGCAACCGCGCTCAGCGCCAACATTTCGGCCACGGCCGCAACGATTACGGTGGCAAATCCGGCAGTCTATCTGTCACCCCTCACCGATAAATTGGCCGTAGCCGCGACGGGAACAGACACCACGGTCACGTTAAGCGATGTGACGCCATTCTCGTCACTGTCGGTCCCGTTCAAGATTCAAATCGGCAACGAAGTGCTGACGGTCACGGGCACTCCCACCGATAAGTTGGTTGCTAACCTGTTGATGGTCACCCCGCCCTTGACGACGATCACGCTGGACGACGCGTCCGCATTCCCCAACGCGACACCGACAGCCGGCTACAAGATCCGAATCGGTACCGGAATCGGTGCCGAGGTATTGTTGGTGACCGGAAAGAATGGAAACGTCTTGCAAGTTCTGCGTGCCCAGGACGGGACGTCGCAGGGGGCTCATTTCATCGATGATCCGGTTGTCGCGTTCAATACGTTCACGGTCATTCGCGGCGAAGATGGCACGGACGCAGTGTTCCACCCGATCAACGACAAAGTCGTTCAGCCGTTTAAGATTCGAATTGGCGCTGAGACCCTGCGCGTCACGGGTATTAGCGGGAATAGTTTGACAGTCACTCGTGGTATCGACGGAACGACTGCGGCCGCGCATTTGGCTCAAGATGTCGTCGCTCATTCGGATTCCTTTGATAACCTCAGCATCACGCGCGACATCCCCGTCGAAGTGAAGCCAGTCAACGATCTACCGACCTTGGCGGTGATCTCGCCCAATCCCGCCGTTCCGGGAACGCTGACGATTCCCGAAGGTTCGGGGCAGCAGATCGTTTCCCTGAGCGGCATCAGCGACGGCGAAGGAGCCGGAGCGCGGCAAAAACTGAAGGTCGTGGCCATTTCTGACAACCCGACACTGACGGGTCCGATTACGGTCTTCTACACCGACGGAAATCCGTCCGGTTCGATTCGGTTCACTCCCAAAGCGAATACGTCTGGGGCTGCCGTCATTAGAGTGACTGTGTTCGACGGCGGTTCGGACAACAATTTGGATACTCGGGAAGCCGACTTCAGCGACACGACTTTTCGAGACTTGCTGGTCACCGTCGCACCCAGCGGCGACGTGCCCACGATCAATAACATTGCGAATTTGACGATCAACGAAGATGGATCGAGCGCCCTCGCAGCCAATATCACGAACATTCAGACTTCGATCGTGGTGGTTGACGGCAGCGTCTTCCAAAAAGTCCTGCCGCTGACGGTGCAGATTGATTCCGAACAAATGCGAGTCACGGCCGTGTCGGGCAACACGTTGACGGTCACTCGCGCATTCGGTGGCACGACGAAGGTGGCTCACCTCAAAGACGCATTGGTGCTGCCAGCATTTGGTTTGTTCGGCATCACGGACAACGACGCGAACACACAAGATCTGATGGTGACGGTTGCCACGTCGGACGCCGTGAGTGGACAGGGAATTCTCGGCACATTGACTTCGCTGATGGCGGACACCGAGTTGACCATGACGCTCACCAGTCCGATCACTTTGCCGAAAGTGCCGTTTACAATCCAAGTCGAACAGGAGCAGATGACTGTCACTGCGATTGATGTGACAGTCCCAACCCAGCCAATGTTCACGGTCACTCGCGCCGTCAACGGAACCTCTGCCGAGAAACATGATGGGGCCACGGTCCCCATCAACGTCACGGCGATTCTGATCTCGAACCTCGCACTGAACTACAATCCGTCGAACTTGCAACCATCCACGGGTGAGACTCCTCCGACGACCGGGATGTTGACCTTCGTTCCTGGAGCGGATCGATTCGGTACCGCGTCCATCGTCGTCACTGTGACCGATGGCGGCGCGGACGAGCTCTTGGGGATCGATCTTCTGGCGGCCGAGGTTTTGGACTCGGATGGCAGCGTACTCGTCGCCAACGCCAGCCGGTTCCCCAGCGCGCCAGGATTCAACATCAGGATCAACAAAGAAGAAATGACGGTGACGGGAATCACTCCGGACACTTTGCCAGGAGTTGGAGCAACCTTCACAGTCGATCGCAACGTGAATGGCTTGCTGGTCGTTCCCGCGCATTTGGCGGGAGCCGTCGTTTCGGCGCCGAACACTGCGGCAGACAATCTGACGAAGACTCGTACGATCAATGTGACGGTGAACCCCGTCAACGACAAACCGAATATCACGACCATCAATGGAACCTCAGTCGTCAACACGTCGAAGGTCACACTGCCCCCGATCCCCGAGGGCGCTCCGCTACAGACGGTCAACCTGACGGGCATCGACGCGGGACGGTTCGAGCCGTTCGCCCCGGTGAATGCCTTGAACTACTTGGTGCTGTCGGCGACCAGTAACAACACCGCGCTGATTCCAAATCCCACGGTGGCGAACACAGTACCGGACACCAACGCGACGATCAGTTTCACACCGGTTGCGTTCAAATCGGGGAAAGCGACTCTGACAGTCGCGATCATGGATGGCGGCTTGGATGGAAAGATCGGCACGGCGTCCGACAACGCGACAACCACCAAGACGATCGAGGTCACTGTCAATCCGGTGAATGATCTCCCAACGCTCAATCCGATCGCGTTGCCCAACAGCACGCTCGCCAGTGCCGTCAGCTCGCCAACCGTGACGACGATCACGTTGGCCAATGCTACGGCGTTTCCAGCGAGCGGCACTCCCAACTTCACGATTCAAGTCGATAACGAACAAATGACCGTCACGGCGGTTTCGGGCAATACCTTCACGGTGCTGCGAAATGCCAATGGGACGACCGCAGCGAAGCACGCCGCTGGTGCTGTTGTGACCATCGCTTTGCCATCCAACAAACTGGATGGCGCGATGACCGACACCGACACCGAGATCTTTCTTACCGACGCCTCGGCGTTTCCAGCGAGTGCCACACCCAATTTCACGATTCAGGTCGACTACGAACAAATGACCGTGACTCAGGTGACAGGCAATAATTTCACGGTGGTTCGAAAGGCCAACGGAACTGTTGCCGCGACGCACGATGTTGATGCTCCAGTGACTTTCGTATGGCCGACAGGAACGCTGGCTTCTGCGGTCACTGCGGTTGTCTCGCCGACCGTCAACACGATCACCGTGGCCAACCCCGCGGCGTTTCCCGTGAGCGGCACGCCTAATTTCACGGTTCAAGTCGATAACGAACAAATGACTGTCACGAAGGTGACGGGCAACCTCTTCACTGTGCTGCGTGAGGCCAACGGAACCACGGCCGCCGCGCACGCCGTCGGTGCCGCAGTGACCAAACTGCTTCTGGAAGATTCCGGAGAGAACTCCGTGCCGCTGACAGGTATCACCGCGGGACCGCTGGAGTCTCAGAAGCTGAAAGTCACGCCGTTGGTCTTGTCGGATTCGTTGGGCCCGATTTTCTTGGGAGGAACGCTTGCCAACGATGTCTCTTCGAAGCTCGTGAACACGATCACCTTGTTGGATTTCGATGTCTCGGCGTTTCCGAAGAGCGCCACACCGAATTTCACCATTCAGCTCGGCGACGAACAAATGACGGTCACGGGCACGCCCACCAATTCGTTGTTCGCGGCCGCACCGATCGGTGCGCTCACGGTCACGCTGACCGATGCCTCCGCTTTCCCGACCGCGACGCCGGCATCCCCGTACAAGATCCGAATCGATTCGGAAGTCATGTTGGTGACTGGCAAGGCCGACAACGTCTTGACCGTGGAACGTGCGCAAGACGGAACTTTGGAGCAAGACCATGCGGTTGCGACTGCCAGTTCGGTCGTGGCGTTCAACACGTTCACGGTGCAGCGTCGTGCCAACGGAACCGTCGCTGGCACACCCATCGCTGGAACCGCGGTGGACTTCGTGGGGTCAGCGCTGATTTCCCATGTGGCGGTGGATTACTCGTCGGCGAATCCAACCGGGACTCTGCGTTACACGCCCCGGGAAGATGTCTTTGGGTCAGCGACGATCCGCGTGGCCGTCGAGGACTCTGGTCCAGACGGTGTGCTCGGGACGTCCGGATTCCTGGCAGCGGACATCTCAGACATTGCGACGACAGTCACGCTCACCAATGCTGCTGGTTTCCCGACGAGTGCGACGCCGAATTTCGACATCAAGATCGGCAACGAAGTAATGACGGTCATCGGCGTTGCCGGAAACATTCTGACGGTGGCTGCTCGTCCGTTAGGTGTCGCTCACACACGCGGCGAAGTTGTGCTGCAGGGGACATCGTTCGATAACGCAGTGTACTTCCGCGACTTCCTGGTCAACGTCAACAACGTTGCTGACGCACCGACGTTGGATTCGCCCTCCGACTTCGTTTTCATCGAAGATGTCTCTGTCGATCCCAATGTGACGCTGACTGGCATTAGTGACAGCGACTTGAATTCCCAAATCTTGTCGATCACCGCCACCGCGGCGGATGACGACAGTTCAGCGTTCCTCAACGGCACAGAGATCCCGGTTGTTTTCACGCAAGACCCGTTGACTCCTCCTAGTCTCGCACTCCAGACCGCTGTCCTGAGATTTGACGCCGTCTTGCCGGTTGTTCCGGATCCGTTAGTGTCCGGGACGACTCTCATCACTGTGGTGATCACGGATGCCGATGGGACATCCATCACCAAGACATTCAAATACCAAGTCGCCAGCACCGCGACCAATGATCCGCCGACTCTCGATCCGATTGCCGATGTCGTCCGAGATGAAAAACCGACTGCGATTCCGATTTCGATTTCACTGGCCGGAATCGCGGAAGGGCCGGGGGGAACAGAATCGACGCAAGAATTGACGATCGAAGTCTCCAGTGACGATGAAGAGGTCATCCCCAGCCCTGGGCTAATCACTTATGTGGACGGCGATGGGACAGCAACATTCGAACTTATTCCGAATGCTCACGAGTTTGGCGTCGTGAATATCACGGTCCGAGTCACCGACGATGACACGATCGATGGGAATGTCACTTTCTTTGAGCGAACCTTCAAAGTCACGATCAACCCGGTCAATGACGCACCGACACTTGCCGACGGCACGGCGTCGATCCTTGAGAATTCCGAAGATGGGACCGAAGTTCTGACGCTGGATTTCGAAGACATTGACACGCCTGCGAATCTGCTGTCATTCAGCATCCTGTCGGGCAATACCGATGACGCATTTTCCGTCGATAGGAACGGAGTCCTGCGAGTCGCCAATTCCGCAGCATTGGACTTTGAAACGAAGGCCGAATACACGCTTCAGGTCAAGGTTGCCGACAACAGCCTGGTTGCCCCGACGGGACTCTCCAAGACGGCAACGATCGTGGTCAGTGTGGCGGATGATTTCGAATCGCTGACGATCGAACCCGAGAATTGGCTCGGCACGCCCGGGCTCACACTCGTGCGGACGACTGGCCCCCTCGGCGACAAGCTGCACGTTCGCAACTCCAGCACAGGGCAGGACGTCATCCCGGCTCGCGACCCAAACTTCTTGACCGAGATTGTCGTCAACGGACGCTCGAATTTCGCAGATGTTTTGACGTTGGATTATGTCGGTGGCGATCCCGTACCCACGGGTGCCTCAGGCTTGGTGTTCGATGGGGACGGCATGAACGACACGATTCGAATCGTGAATGCCGGGTTCGATCAACTTGAAACGGAATTCAGCTCGGCGAACTCTGCATCGATCACCGATCCGGACTCAATTTTTGGACCGATTGAACTGCTGGGCGTGGAGACGATTCGGTTCGACGCGAGCGTAGTTGCAAGTGAGTTGAAATTCGTTTTCGATTCAGCGTCTGACGTCGTCACTGTCTCGGATGACGGGGTGTCAACCAATCACGTCAGCAAGTTTTCATCGATCACGTCGCCCACCGTGTTCTTCCCAACTCTGTCGAGACTTTCGATTAACGTTGGAAATGGCGACAACAGCGTCTTGCTCAATTCGTTGGAAGATCCGAGCTCCGGCCCGACGCCCGGTCCGGACGTGACGGTCCACGGGGGCACCGGCAACGATCTGTTCAAGGCGACGACCGCCTTCGGACGTGATCTGGAATTGCTGGGAGGCGCCGGTCATGACACGCTCATCGGCGGGAGCGGTGACGATTTCCTTCGCGGCGAAGCGGGCAACGACGCGCTGACCGGCTCATCGGGCAGTGACGACATGGACGGTGGCTCGGGCGTTTCAGAGATCAACACATTGGTCGAAACGGCCAACGAAAATATGACACTCAACGGCACCAGCCTCACCGTTGGACTCGTGACCGATTCTGCTGTCAGCAACTTCCAATTTGCGGTGCTGACCGGTGGATCGAGCGGCAATGAGATCGACGCGACAGGCTTTGGCGGCAAAGCAACGATCAATGGTGCCGGAGGCAACGATATCCTGACCGGCAGCGGAAATGGCGACGTGCTGACCGGCGGCGAAGGGGACGACGAGATCAATGGTGGCGGTGGCACCGACACGCTCAAGGAAACTGGCGACGTCAATTTTGTCCTGACGGACTCGAACTTGTCCGGGTTTAAGTTGTCCGGACCAGTCTTGTCCGCGTTGGGATCGGACACGCTCAACAACATTGTCTTCGCGGTTCTCATTGGTGGAGCGTCCCGGAACACGCTGAATGCAGCAGCATTCACGGGTTCGGTCACGTTGCAGGGGGGAGCCGAGAACGACGTTTTGATCGGCGGCAACGGCGACGATTCGCTGTCGGGCGACACTGGCAATGACACGTTGAGCGGGAATGGTGGCACGAACACGCTCAATGGCGGGGCGGACATCGACCAAGTCTTCGAGTCCGGGAATGTAGACTTCACATTCTTATCTCCCACTCAGCTCAGCGGCCTGGGCATTGATGATTTGATCGCGATCGAGACTGCGAAGCTGATCGGAGGCGACGACGAAAACACGTTGGATGCCCATCTCTTTACCGGAAAGACAACGCTGCAAGGTGGCGACAGTGCTGACAAACTTATCGGTGGAACGAATGCCGACGTGCTGGAAGGTGGTGGTGGCGATGACTCGCTGACTGGCGGACTCGGTGACGACACGTTTAACGGCGGAGCCGGCCTTCGCGATACGATTATGGAATCAGGCGTCTCCAGTTTGTCGATGACTCCCACAACGATGTCGGGCCGTGGCAGCGACAAGCTGATACCCAACACAATCGAAGCTGCCGAACTCATCGGCACATCCGGCAACGACACGATTAGCGGTGGCACATTTGCCGGGACCATGATCATCAGAGGCTTGGCCGGACAGGACAAACTCACGGGAGGCGCGGGCGACGACCAAATCGACGGCGGTGACGAGTTCACTCCAGTGGTTGGCGGCAAGGTCAAAGGTGACACGATCAGCGGGGGCAAGGGAAATGACACGATCCTCGGAGGAGCCGGCGACGACAGTATCAGCGGTGGTGATGGCAATGACGCCATCGACGGTGAAGCCGGAAATGACACCATCAGCGGTGATATTGGCAGTGACATCCTGATCGGTGGCATCGGCAAGGATTCCATCAACGGTGGAACTGGTGCCGACAAGCTGTGGTCGGGTGCCTTCGATCCTGACTCCCCGATCCTCGAAGATTTCGACATCGACAAGCTGATCAGCGGCACGGGCGCAGATGCCGATGTCATCTCGGGAATTGGAAGTGACGTGCTGACCGATGCCTCCAATACGGCCGCTGAAAAAGCTGCCGCGTTCGAAATCGATTACCACGGCATCTTCGATGCGTTGATCGCATTGAGAAGCTGAAATTGCCGAAACCGTGCCTCGTCGAATATCTGGTCGTCGATCGTCGGGTAGACTGTTGCTGCTCGCCGCAGTGAAGCATGAGAGTTGGGCGAGCGGCCAATCCTCCCGCGAAATCAATAACTCTGAAAATGCGGGATTGACTGCGATCGGGGTGCTCGTCACTTTGATGCCGCAATTCCGATGGGAAGCGCACGCGGGCCACAACAAGATTGGAACTCACACCGGTCAGTCGGATTTTTCGGGTCGAACCTGCGAAACAGGATTCGTCCATTGGTCCGACGATTCGCAAAAGAGCGAGACGACGCTCAAAAGCGAAACCAACGACAGGATGCGTTGTGGATGGTGCGGACCCGCGGAGATCGCTCCTCGGTGGCGAAATCGCCAGTCGTCAAAAAGTGCAATTTTCGATTTGACGAAACAGTATTAGCCACTCTGCGCCCTGCGCGCGGATGGTCTGTTTCGTCATCGTCAAGCATGTCAGTGGGTGCGGGCCAACGCCACCACCAGGCAGTCCAAAGTCGACCACGAGCGATCGTGACGATTCTGCCGGGTGATGAAGGATGTTGAGCTAACTCTTCGCAAGCACCCCGCGGCCGACCGGTGACGCTGGACAGTCCGTCCGCGCAACGATAAGCCCCAACGCCCCCAGAGATCGGGAGAAGTTCTATGTTGCTGACGTCTTGGATTCGAGCTTTGCGTCAGTCGTTCACTCGTCATCGCTTGAGCCGCGCTCGCCGCAAACAGGCCGATTCCCGTCGGCAGAATCTGCGTCACGCTCGGTTGGCGGAAGTCCTGGAAGAACGGTCGCTTCTGTCCATCAGGCCGCTTGTGATCGACATCAATCCGGTGACGGGCACGAACGTCTTCACCAGCACCGCCAGCACCCCTGGCATCAGCATCACCAACAGCTTGCTGGACCCGAATAACGACGGCATCTCCGACTACGACGACCTGCTGATTGGAGTCTCGCAGTCCGCGACTTTTGAATCCACGTTGATCAGCGGAGCCGGCGAAGGCATCCGTATCAACCTCAGCAATCTGACGGGGTTGAATCACATCTCGATCGACAACGTATTCATCACCGCCGGGGCCAATCAAAAAGGCATCAGCATCACTCTGGACAACGTCGCGTTGCAGTCGTTGGCCGTCGATCAAATCAATGTGACTCCCACCGGAACCGGAGGGACAGGCCTGGACGTCAGCCTCAAGAACATGAGCAGCGCTGCAGGTGTCGATGTCAGCATCCAGAACTCGAATATCCGATCGGGCAGCACCAGCGCCAGTGGCGTCAACGTGTCACTGGAAAGCGTCAGCAAGTCCACCCACATTGGCGAGTTGACGATGTCAGATTCGACGGTGGAAGGCTTCCGCGTCGTCACATCTCCGAATTCGATTTTGTATTCGGCAATCGATCAGGCCAGCGTCCGCAATAGCCGCATTCAAGACGGGGCGGCCAATCCAGCCGCTCGCGGGATCACCTACACCTTGAATCGCACGACGGTGGGCGATCTACGAGTCGAAGAGAACATCAATCTTCGCAGCGTTGCGGTCACCACGACCGACTCCCCATTGAGCACTGTCTCGATTTCAAACAACCCGAGTTTCAACGTTTCCGGATTTGCGGTCAACGACACAATTCGTGACGCAATTCGCATCAACGCCACATCGACCAATGCTGTGGGAACGCAGCGTTCCGACGTCACGAACTTGCGAATCGTCGGCAATACCATCACCGGCAGCGGTGCCAGTGGTGTCGGAGCCGTGACGGCCAACGGCATCGTGTTGAATCTCACGGACAGCAACCTTGGCAATATTGGCGTGGCATCCGCCGGTGCCAGAATTGCAGGCAACACGATCAGCAACCTGTCGGGCACCGCCAATAATCCCGCCGCTGCGATCTCCGTCGTGGCGACCGCAACCAGCACGTTTGTGGCAGGAAACGGGGGCTTCCCATTGCTCTTGGATTTTCAAGGCGACGGTACCGCGAACGATACCAACGGCATCACACAAAATACCCTGACTGCCAATAACGGACGAGGGATTGTCGTCACAGGTCGCGCGGACACAAGTTTTTTGGCAGACATCACGGCGAACACCCTTCAAGGCGGAGCGGCGACAAATCGTCGAGAAGGGGTCTTGATCAACTTTGTGGCCAGGCCGACTTTGGTCAGTGAGGACTCTTTCTCGCTGAATTTTTCCGACAACACCATCGACGGCAGTCAGGGAAGTGCCGTGTCGCTGGCGTTGCAAGATACCGCGATTGGCAGCTTCGTGATTCGCAACAACGAGATCACGAACTCGACGAGTTTTCCCGTGGTCTCAACCGTGACAGCAACGAACCCGGATGGCCTCTTGGTGGTCTTGGAAGGAACCAACAGCAATCAAGAGGCAGTCAACATCCTGAAGAGTTCAGTGATTGAAGACAACTTCATCGGTGTCACACGTACTGGCCTGGCTGGACCCAACGCGGCGAACGGAGTCTTGATCAATAGCCAGGAAGCTTCGATCGTTCAGGATTTGCGGATCTTGAACAATACTTTCCGAAACAATGGGCTGAACAACTCACACGCAGGATTGCAGTTTCTGCGCGAAGACAAGTCTGAGCTGGTTGCATCGAGCCCCAGCACCCGGGCCGTCACCGTATCGGGAAACACCTTTGGCTTGAACCGAAATGGCATCCTGCTCGATGCCCGCAACGGAAGCGTCGATTTGTTGGACTTCGACATCAGTGGCAACTTCATCGGTGTGGATGCGAATGGAACGGACATTGGAAATCTTGACGACGGGATCAACCTGCGAACGCAAGCAGACGCGCGACTGTTGGCCAATATCTCGGAAAACCAAATCCGGTTTAACGATGGCAATGGCATCAATTTGAATGACCGGTTTGACAATTTCAGCACAGACAAGCGTCAAATTGGCGGAACCTGGATCAACAACACGATCAGCAACAACGAGTTCAGCGGCATCCAGATTTCGGGCAAACATGGACTGTTTGATGAGGCGACTGGAGTCACCACACCTTTGGTGATTGGTCAAGAGGGCCAAGGCAACCTGATCCAGAATAATGGTCTGAACGGCATCCAGATTTTCGGACGTGTCATCGTCAACACACCGCAAGGGATTCTCGAGCGGAGCACCGCGGTGGGCACGGTCTCGATTACAAATAACCGGGTCGAGGCGAACGGCCGCTCTGGTATCTTTGTGGAAAGTTCCGACGAAAAGATCGATATCCGTCACAACCAGATCGAAGCCAATTTCGGCAAAGGGATTGATTTCCAACTTGTCCGCGGCATTCCCACTTTGCCGACGAACAATGGCATACGAGGAGTGATCTCGGCGACGATTCGGGATAACGTCGTCACCAAGCAACTGGATAACGCAACGACCGGAGAGCAAGGCGACGGAATTGAGATCACTGGCATCGAGCTTGTGCGGTCCACGATTGGCGCATTGCGAGAGAACAACGACGACTTGGGTCTGTTTTTTGGCCTGATTCTGAATAACTTTGTCGACGCGAATGCCGGTCGTGGTATCGACATCCTCAATATCGGTGCCGGGACGATGCAATTGCGAATCGGTGATGGCACGGAAGCCGGCGAGAACAAGATCCTCAGGAATCAGTTGGATGGCATCCGCCTCGTCAACACGGGCGAGCGTGGCCAACACGGCCGTCAAGATACTATTCCGACGGCCGCTGAACCGTTGGGTGTCACGCAAAATGTTGTCAGTGCGGATGCTGCGTTTGCACCCGACATGATGGTCGACGTTTCGATGAACATCATTCGAAACAACGGCATCGGACTGCCAGACAGCATTCAGACCGGTGGTGTCTCGGAAGTGAATGGCAGCGGCTTGGTCGTCTTGGCGGCTGGTGTTGGTCAAGGTGCCAACCCCATTGGGACCGCATTCGATTTCTATGCGAATGAAGTTGGTGCCAATAGTGGTGATCCGAATGCGGGGAACGGCCGTGTCAATTTGCGAGTGACCAACAATGAGTTCGAAGGCAACTTTGGTAACGACTTTGTGATTGCCCCGTACACAGCCATTATTCCACCGCTGACAGAGGGGACATGGAACACGACGACCTACGTTTTCGGGATGTTTTTGGACCCGCTGATTCGTGTGAATGCGGTCGTGACCGGAAACTCGGGCAACGGCATGGATGTGATCCGCCCGGCTCCGGAGTACACGAACCCGGAACCGGTCTTCAAATCTCGCTTGCGGTCGGCTGGTCCACCTGGACCGTTCGTAAGTGCCACCCGTCCACGTAACGCGACCCGCTTGGCGGTTGACGGAAATCCTCAGTTTTTCGCCAACGGATATGCCTTTGTTTATCCCGGTGTTGACGAACGTGCCTACGGGGTTCAAACCGGAGACTTTTCCTTGCAACTGAATAATACGTTCATCAGCCAAGGGCCCAATCCGAATACGCCGGTGACGACTCTGCGAGTGGAATCCGGGTTCGATGATTCGGGATCGACGGCGGGCTTTGCGTTTCACAGCCCAGGGCCAGGTCCGGGGAGTGATGACAACTTTGATGATACGTCCAAAGCCATTGCCAACGGGGTGCTGCCCACGATCAACGGCCGAATTGACACGCTTTGGGATTCGGTCCTTCAGGGGACTTTCTCGTTCCCCAACGTCGATTCTCCGACATTTGTGTTTCCGACGGTCCGCAACTTCCCCACTCTGGGAAACAGCAGTCCCGCCACGATCATCGTGGATTTCAGCGAATTCGTCCGTTTCGTGGATATCACCGATTTCCGACTGCTCAGGGACGGAGTCGTGGTGTCGTTAGCGGGCTTGGCTGCGTCTCCCGTGAACAGCAGCAAAGACCCATACAGCCCCGATGCCTTCAAGAGCTACACGATCGACCTGTCCTCCGTCACGTCGTTGCCCGGCAACTACGAATTCCAAGTCTTGGCAGTGGATTCCAGCAATCCAACGTTTACGGCGATCCGGGACGTTCATACCCAGTTCAATAACCAGGGCAACGTACTGACGCGAGTGACGGACGGCGCGGGAGTGTTGCAAGATTACGCGTTGAGCCACCTCTTCTCGATCGATAACGCAAGCCCAGTGGCGACAATCTCGCCCGTCACGCCGAATCCCCGGAATGCTGCGGCTGGAATCGTCACCGTGACGTTTAACGAGCCAGTCACGGGTGTCGATATCGCTGATTTCCAATTGTTCCGCGACAGCGGGCTCGGTCCAGTCCCAGTGAATCTTGGCAGCGTCACGGTGATCGCGGTGAGCTCCACCGAATACACCATGAATCTCAACCAACTTTCAGGCGCTCCAGGCACCTATGAACTGCGGTTCGTCTCGACCGATTCGAACACGGTGGTACGAGACCTGGCTGGGAACTCCGTCTCGGAGCCGGTCGCATCCACGTTGCAGTTGGATATCAACTCCAGCGATTCGGAAATCACGTTGTCGAGCATGGCCGGTTTTCCGAGTTTCGCGTCGAGCGAAGTCCCATTCGTGATCGAGATCGAGGGAGAACAATTGCTGGTGACTGGCGTCAGCGGAGCAACGTTGACGGTCTCACGAGGGTTCAACGGCACCACCCCAGCGTCGCATTTGACGCCGGCCGTGGTCACTCTGAAAGTGGCCGACAGCGACTCGTGGCTTGTGGACACGACGCTGCCCTTCGTGAATTCGGTCGCGGATTCGCTGGTGACGACCAGCATCACCTCGCCGGTGAACGCGCACCCGGCTTCGATCATCTTCAACTTCAGCGAGACCGTCAGCGGCGTCGACAACAGCGACTTCACGTTGTTGCTGACCAACACGGATGGGATCACGTCGAAGATCGACATTTTGGCGGTCGATCTGTCGGGCCCGCTGTTCCCGTTGTTTCCCTTGTCGGGCAGCCAGTATGAACTGAATCTGCTCAACCTTGCAGCGGAGGCTGGCACTTATCGGTTGACCGTGAATCCCTTGAACTCCGGCATCGTGGACATCGCCGGCAACACATTCTTGACAAGTTTTTCAACGTCTTGGGTCCTGGACGTGGCGGCTCCGCTGGCGGACATCGTCGATGTCGCACCGGACCCGCGGCAGACTCCGGTGGATGCGCTCAACACGATCTTCAGCGAGACGGTCACCTTCGAGAATCCCAGCGATCCGCTGAACCCCTTGGATGCCTCGGCACATTATGTCCTCGCCTACGACGACGGCACCACGGCGACGGCTGGCTCGATTTCCGACGCGGCGAACGGCGGGACGATCGTCGTGACGTCGGCGGCACATGGATTGTCCGATGGCGATCGCATCACCATTTTCGGCGTGCAAGGAAACACGAACGCCAACGGCGTCTTCACGGTGATGGGCGTGACCTCGGACACGTTCGACTTGTGGGATGCGGTGGGCGTGAATCCCGTTCCGGGAGGTGACATCTACACTGGCGGCGGACGTTGGGTTCGCACGGTTTCTCTGACCGGCTTGACGGTCGTGCCGCAATCCGGCACGCAACCCGACACTCGGTTTGTGTTGAACCTGTCGTCAGTCACGCTCGCTCAAGGAACGTACATTCTCTCGCTGCTGGCGGACGGCACGATCAAAGATGTTGCCCTCAACACCGTTGGCCCAGCGACGGGTCAATTCAATGTTGCGGCTCAAGACATTTGGACGAATGGTCCAGACGCCGCACCAACCGGGACGATCGACGCGATCACCAGTCCGCGCGGGACGAATGCCGGCATTGTCACGGTGACGTTCAGCGAGCCACTGCAGAAGATCAACGGCAGTAGCCCGGTTGACTTCAAGGATTTCAGGTTGACTCGCGGGGCCGCCACGATTTCGCTCGCGAACGTCACGATCACTCAGACCGGACCGACCACCTACACACTCGATCTGTCCGCCTCCGGACTGACCGATGTGGACGGCACCTACACTTTGCGGCTGCTCAATTCCAACACAACGACTCCAGATACGGCCTCGCCGCTGAGAGATCTGACCGGTAATTCACTGGCAGATGACTCTGATCCGCTGACGGCGACCGGCATCGCCAGTGAGGTCGTGTGGGTCAAAGATGGCACACTGTCGGGTCCGCAAGTCACCAGCTTTATTGACCAGGGACGAGTCACGGTGACAAATCCGGCCCCGTCGTTGCAAGGGTTTACGAAGTTGCGCGCGGTCAACATGCTGACGATCAACTTCTCGGAGAACGTCACCGGAATCGATTTGACCGACGCCTCGAGGAACTTCCTGCTGACTCGGCAAGCGACCGGCGGAGTGGCGATTCCCGTTTCGTTGGACAATATCCCGGTCCAAAAAGTGACCGAGAGCCAGTATCGCATCAACCTGAGTACGCTGACCGGCACGGACGGAACGTACCGCTTGACGGTGCTGGCGAATGGTCTGATCAAGAACAAGGCTGCGGTCCCTGTCGAATTGAAGAATCCGCAGACCGTGACGTGGCTCAAGGACGGCACGATGCGTCCCAGCACGGTGGGTGATTCCATCGATTTGAGTCCGGGCAACGAAGTGGTCGGTACTGGCAGCTCGTATTCATTGCGGCAAGCCATCCAGGAAGCAAACGCCTTGGCCGGTGACGATGTGATCGAACTGGGAACCGGGACGTACACGCTGTCGTTGTCCGGTGTGCAAGAAGATTTCGCGGCCGTCGGCGATCTCGACATCCGTCAAAACCTGGTCATTCGCGGCAAGGGTGTCGGCGTCACGATCATCGATGCCACCGCTTTGGCCAACCAACCCACGACGACCAACCGTGACCGGCTGTTCCAGATTCTGTCGAATGTGACCGTCACCATCCAAGGTGTCACGATCCAAAAAGGTGCGGTGACGGGGAGTGAAGATGGTGGAGCGATCCGCAACTCAGGCAACCTGACGATTCTGGATTCGGTCATTCAGAACAGTACTTCGCAAGACGACGGCGGAGCCATCAACAACACGGGCACGCTGACAATCAATCGGACGACGATCTCCGGCAACACCGCGGTGGCGACCGGTGGTGCGATTCGCAATGCAGGGACGTTGTTCATCAACAACAGCATTCTCTCTGGAAACCGCACGACGGGTGGGAGCGGTCACGGTGGCGCGTTGATGAACGCGGCCACGTTCTCGGCAACGTTGGAAGGAGTAACGATCTCGGGAAACACCGCGCAGAGTGCGACTGGTGGCGGAATCCGTAACGATGGCAATTTGCGACTGATCAATGACACCATCGCCTTCAACCGGTCGTTGAACGTTGGTGCTGGCATCTCGCGCAACTTGGGCACGGTCACGATTGGCAACACGATCGTGTCCGACAACACATTGACGACCTCTGCAGTACCACCCACGCCGAGCGACGTCGCCGGTACATTCGTGTCGCTCGGTGGCAACCTCGTACGGACGCTGGGCAATGCGATTGGCTTCACAGGGATTGGCGATCAGCTCAACGTCAATCCGAATTTGCAGCCGTTGGGAAACAATGGTGGTCCGACTCTGACTCACGCCTTGCCGGCGTTCGACGCCACAGGACTGCTGCCCAATCCAGCGATTGACCGCGGATTGGATGGCAATGTCACAGACCAAAACCGTGTGACATCACTGGATCAGCGCGGCGCGCTGCGATTCTTGGATGGGCTGAACACCTTCAACGCGGTGGATATCGGAGCCTTCGAATTTGGTACTTTCTTCGTCAACACGACTGACGATTCGATCGACGTGAATACTGGTGACGGCTTGGCTGAGGATGGCTTACGTCAAACCTCGCTCCGTGCGGCGATCATGGAATCGAACGCCTTGGGCGGCGAGAGCGCGATCATGCTGGACGGCAAAGTCTATTCGCTCAAGCGTCTGACCGCCGACACGACGGCTCCGACGGTGGCCAGCATCACCGGAGTGCCGCTCGCGACGATCACGACTGGCGGAGTCGGAGTGGTCACGATCACGTTCTCAGAACGAGTTGCGGGCATTGATCTGGCTCACCTCAACTTCACTCGGACCACTCTGGTCGGCGGCGTGCCGACTCAGTCGCTGAATCTATTGACGGCGGCGACGTTTCAGCTCACTAAAGTCAGCGACTTGATCTACAAGATCGAGAACAAGGCGGACATCGCGGCCGGAGTGCTGAACACGGGCTTGACGAGCGTGACGCAGACCAATGGTTTCTACAACCTGACGATCAATCCGACGGCCAATGTGCTCATCAACGGTGTGCTGACTCCGGTCAACATTCGCGATATCGAAAACTTGAATCTGGCTGCACCGGCCAATGTGAATTGGGTGCGCGGCACAGATACTTTCGCTCCGTCGGTGACGATCACTCCCGCGATCATCACCAATCAGTTCATTCAGAACGCAGGCACCGTGACCGTCACCTTCAGCGAAAAGGTGACGGGAGTTTCTGCGAGCAATTTCACGCTGACGCGAGACCCTGATGGCCTCGGCCCCAACCCCGCAGTGCCGGTCACGGGTTTGGTGGTGACGCCGATTACGAACGAAGGGGCCAATTTCGCGGGTCGTACCGCCGTCACGATCAATTTCCAGGCTCTCACGGCGCTCAATGGCAGTTATGTGCTGACGTTCAATCCCGCTGTCGGAGCCAACGTCACCGTCAAGGATACGGCAGGCAACAACTTGACAGGCGGCATCGTCACTCGAAATTGGGTCAAGTCGGCAGCCGTGCGCCTTGCGGACGTGTCGTCCAATCCGCTCAACAACCATGTGCGGGTCGATGAACTCACGAAAGTTCGCTTGCAATTCACCGAACGAGTGGCCGGGGTGAAGCTCGATGATTTCACGCTGACATTCGACGATGGTTCGGGACTCGGGCCGCAAGCGGTGGCCCTGAGCCAAGCCACGCTCGCGCCGCCGGTCGGCACACCGGTCACCGCAGTTCCCAACTTCGGCAACGCCGCCGAGCAATGGGAACTGACTTTCTCGAACAAGCAAGCCGCTCGCGATGGCGTGTATGTGCTGAGCTTCGACGGCCTGGCCAATGGCAATCAGTTGGTGACGACCGCGACAACGGCGACGATCGTCGTGCCGTTCACGGCGACGACCGACACCGCGACATTCCAGGTTGGCGAAGACTTGTCGCGGATCGGCGACTTGGACGTCATCGTGGGTGCCGGCCGCGTGCAGATTTTTGGAAAGGGCAAGGACGATTCCACTACGATCTTGGGGAATCCGCAACCGCGAACGGTCATCGACGGCAAGTCGGACATCGACAACCTGTCGCACGACCGCCTGTTCGATCTCACGGTCGGTGCGAACGTGTCGTTCAGCGGCGTCGAACTCATCAACGGCAAAGTGGTCTACGAACGGAGTGGCGGCGCGATCCGCAACCTCGGCACGCTCACGATCAACGATTCCGATGTGGGCACGACGAACGGTGCCACGGTGCAAGGCAACATCGCTGACGGCAACGGCGGAGCGATTTACAACGCCGCTCCTTCCGCTCCGATTACGGCGGGGCTGCAGGTCGCTGTCGACGCGAACGTGACGACGCTTACCGTCGACAGTGTCGCCTCTTTCCCAACGACGGTTCCGTTCCAGATCCTCGTCGATTCGGAGTTCATGCAGGTGACGGCGGTGAACGTCGCCACGAATCAGTTCACGGTGATTCGCAGCGTTACCAATCCCGCCGCGCACGCCGTGAATGCCACCGTCTCGCTCATCACCGCGCGAGTCGGGATCATCGGATCTCTGCAAGTTGCGGCAACCAATGCCGCCGCAACGTTGACGCTCGTGAATGTCGCGGCCTTCCCCAACACCGCGCCGTTTATCATTTTGGTTGATTCCGAACAGATGCAAGTCACCGTCGTGAACGCGGCCACGAATGAATTCACGGTCTCACGCGGCTTTGGTGGTACGACTCCCGCTGCCCATGCCGCAAATGCCGCCGTGACGTTGCTCTCTTGGACGACCATCAATCGCTCCAATTTGCAGAACAACATCGCAGGCTCGACGACCAGTGGTTCACAGTTCGGCAAGGGGGGCGCGATTTACAACGAGAACGGCGCAGTCACGATCACGGAGGGAGTCTACTCGGGCAACCAAGCCGTGACGGATGGTGGCGCGATTTACAACGGTAACCAAGCGACTGCGGAACTGGTCTCCACCACCTTCACGAGCAACTTCACTGGACGCGATGGCGGAGCGATTTACAACAACAACTCCGCGGTTTTGAAGATCAGCACTTCGAGTTTGAGCGGCAATCGGGCGGACGCCTCGGTCAATGGTGTCGTCAGCGACTCCAATGGCGATGGCGGCGCGATCTACAACGAGACCTCGGCCACTTTGGTTCTGGACGACAGCCTGCTGCAAAACAACTCGGCCCGCAACGGCGGAGCGTTGTACAACGACGATGGCACACTGGTCTTGAATCGCGATACGTTTGGAGTGAACTCCGCGCTCGAGAACGGTGGTGCGATCGTCAACACCTCGGGCGGCAGCTTGACGTTGAATCAGGGGTTATTCACGACGAACTCGGCCAGCGACAACGGTGGGGCGATTCAAAACTTTGGCAATCTGGTGGTGCTGGACGCGGCGGGGAACGGTACGCAATTCCTCAGCAACGAAGCGGGTACTGACATTCGTCCGAGCGACACCAACACGGGCAAAGGTGGTGCGATCTTCAACCAGGATGGCGTCGTTGACATTCGCTCGGCGGCATTCACACTGAACCGGTCGCACGGCGACGCCGGCGTGATCTTCAACGATGGCGACGGCACATTGACGGTTCGACGCACCACGTTCGACCGCAATTCGGCCGATATCAACGGCGGCGTGCTGGTCAACAATGACTTTGCACAAGCCACGATCGATGAAGTCACCTTCTCGAATAACAAGTCGGCCAACGGAGACGGCGGCGCAATTTACAACAACTCGGACTTCACGAGCGGATCGACGCAGTCGTTGACGATCGACGACACGACCTTGAACAATAACTTGGCCCGTCGCGGCGGCGCGATCTTCAACACGTCTGTGGCCGGGCTGACGATGACCAATAGCACGTTGTCGGCGAACACCGCCTCAACCAGCGGTGGTGGCTTGGCCAACTTCGGCTCGGTGTCGCTGCTGAACGACACTCTGTATCTCAACAATGCGCCAGTGGGTGCCGGGATTGCCAATAACATCCTCGGAACTCCGCCCTTCGGTCCGGCCACGTTGAAGAATACTCTTGTGGCGGGCAGTACGTCGGGCGCGGATCTTGATGGTGACAATTTCATCAATGGCGGACACAACCTGATCCAGACCGTGGGGACTGTGACGGCGTATCTGCCCGACGGAATCACTCCCACGACAATTGCCAACGGCGACGGCAATGGCGACATCGTGGGACAAAATCCGCAACTCGACATTCTGCGAGACAACGGCGGTCCGACGCTGACACACGCGTTGTTGTTCGGCAGCCTGGCTCGCGATGCGGGGGATAACTTCGCGGTCACGCTCAACGATCAGCGTGGTCTGAATCGCGTCTTCGACGGCGACGGCAACGGTGTGGCGACAGTCGATATCGGTGCGTTTGAGTCGGGCTTCGTCGTCAACAGTTTCCTGGACACGGTCGATGAGAATCCCGGCGACGGCATCAACGCCGACGCGAATGGCCGCAGCACACTGCGAGCTGCCATCATGGAGGCGAATGCTCGACCGGGCGAGGACACGATTATCCTGGGGCCAGGCATCTTCACGCTGACGCTGACCGGCCGCGCGGAAGACTTCCGGCGCAACTCGGCCGGCAACATCGCGAGCAGTTCTGAGACCGGCGACCTCGATATTCTGGATGATCTCAACATCATCGGGGCCGGCACCGAGCTGACCTTTATTGACGCCGCGCAGATTGATCGCCTCTTCCAGATCTTTCCGGGAGTCCGTTTGAAGCTGTCCAACCTCACTTTGGAGAACGGCAACGCGACATCGACTGGCGACGGTGGAGCAATCTTTAATCAGGGGACGACCATTCTGGACAACGTCCTGTTGATCAATCACTCTGCGGGACGCGGCGGCGGAATCTTCAACGGCGACCTTGGCACAATGACGATCGAAGACAGCTTGTTCCGAGGCAATCAAGCGGTGCAGCATGGCGGGGCGTTGTACAACGACGGTGTCTTGACTCTCTTACGTTCGGAAATCGGTGCCGTCAGCCGTTTGGCGTCAGCGATCCCATTCGTCATCGGCAAGCTGCAGAACGATGTCACCCTTGGAAGCACAACCGTCACGCTGGTCAACGCGAGTGCGTTCCCAACGACGACACCGTTCGTCATTCAGGTGGATTCGGAATTGATGCTGGTGACAGGAGTCGCCGGAAATGAACTGACCGTGGACCGTGGTGTGAATGGCACGACGGCAGCCGTGCACACAGCGAATACCACTGTGACGCCCAGCGTGACAGTAACTGTCTCCGATGTGAGCGACTTTCCGACAAGTGGCCCGTTTGTCATCCAAGTCGACTCGGAGCGGATGTTGGTCACGTCAGTTTTGGGCAACGAGTTCACGGTCACTCGCGGTTACAACGGCACCGTAGCGACCACGCACTTGGTTTCCGCTTTCGCGACGCTGGGCAATACCGCCAACAGTCACGGCGGTGGCATGTATAACTTGGGCAGTGCGATCATCACGCAGTCTTCGTTCAGCGGCAACCTGGCTCAATCGCGTGGCGGCGGACTTTACAATGCCGCCCTGACCGGGCAGTTGGCGGCAGTCGCCGGCAACCTGCAAGTCGCAGTGACGGCGGCCGCGCTTCAAATTACCTTGGTCAACGCCGCCAATTTCCCCAACGTCACTCCATTCACGATCCAAGTCGATTCCGAGCAGATGGTCGTCACGGCCGTGGCGGGCAACATTTTCACGGTCACTCGCGCTGCCAATGGCACCACGGCTGCCGCTCACGCGGTGAACGCTGTTGTGACGCTGCTCACGATCCCGGCGACGGCCACGACGATCACGCTCAACAGCGTGGCGGCCTTCCCCGCCGTGGGATCGTTCACGATCCAAATCGATTCGGAAAAAATGACGGCCAGCGTCAACCCCGGGACCAACACGCTGACGGTGCAACGCGGAATCCTTGGGACGACGGCCGTGCCGCATCTCACTGGAGCAACCGTGACGTCGGTGGGTCAAAACCAGGCGACCATTCAGCAGAGCACTTTCTTGGACAACTTCGCCAGTTCACGGGGCGCGGCGATTTACAACGAAGAAATCCTCACCATCAAGAACAGCACGCTTTCGAACAACGATTCGGGAACGAACGCCGCCCTGGGGAACTCGGTCAGCGGCCAAGTCACGATCGAGAACAGCACGGTGGTGGACAACGTCGCGTATCGCGGCGGTGGCTTGTCCAACAGCTTGATCGGGACGGTCAATGTGCACAACACGATCGTGGCGAACAATGCCTCGACCGCAATCACCGGAGCGAAGGCTCCCAACGTCCGCGGCACCTTCATCTCGAAGAACAACAACTTCATCGGCAACAATGCCGATAGTGGTCTCAGTTTCGTCAATGGTACGAATTTCGATCAAGTTGGTTCTGGAACCAACCCGTTCGATCCGGTTTTGAAATCACTGGCGAATAACGGTGGACCGACTCCAACGCATTCCGCCCGTACGGGCAGTCCGATCATCGACGCCGGCAACAATTCCGGCGGAGACCCGTTCGATCAGCGCGGAGCCAATCGTCCCACCAACAGCGACAGCGATATTGGTGCGGTCGAGTTGCAGGATGTGCATGTGACGATCAACGACGTCACTCTGAAGGAGGGCAACAGCGGCTCGACGATTTTCACGTTCACGTTGTCGCTGACGAAGCCCAGCATTCAAGAAGTCCGCGTGCATTACACCCTGCAAGGAGATACTGCCTTCGCGGGTGAGGACTTCGCCAATGCCAGCGGTGACGTCGTCTTCGCGCCGAACCAACTGAACCAGACTTTGGAAGTCGTGGTCAACGGCGACACGACCATTGAGCCGGATGAGCAGTTCCTGGTCAACCTGTCGGTTCCGGCCGACGCCGCGTTTACTCCGACACTGGATCGCACACAGGCGATCGGCAACATCCTGACCGACGATACCGGTATCCGGATCAGCAACGTCAACAAGGTCGAGAAGGATCCGACGGCGGCGGACCAGGATTATGTCTTCTCGGTTTCGGTGGTTGGTGCCCTGCTGACGACGGTGCCCGGAAAGTTGCAGACTGCGGCAACGATCGCAACGACCACATTGAATTTGGAAAGCGTCGCCGCATTTCCAACGACTGTACCATTTACCATTCAGATCGATTCCGAACAGATGCAGGTCACGGCGGTGGATGCGGGCACCAATGAGTTCACGGTCGTTCGTGGATTCAACAGCACGACAGCGGCCATTCATGCCATCAATGCCGTCGTCAACCGGACCTACCTCGTGAATTACACGATTGCGGATGGCGCGGACCCGGCCACGAAAGCGACCGCTGGTTTGGACTATGCGCCGGTTGGTTCGGCGACCGGTACGCTGACCTTTATCGCCGGTTCGAACGGTCAACTTCCGTCCGCCCAAAATATCACTGTCAAGGTGAAGGCTGACCAATTGGTCGAAGCGAATGAGACGTTCTTCGTCAATCTGACTTCGACGGATCTGCCGTTCGAGTTTGACAAGGACAAAGGTGTCGGCACGATCTTCAACGATGATCTGGGCTTCAATGTTTCGTCGCCGTTGCCTCCAACTCAGGAAGGGGTGCTGGCTCCCAACGATGTCGTCAACTTCGTTGTTTCGCTGCAACAGCGAGTCTACACGGAAGTCAATGGCGTCCCGGTGCAGGCGGCCATCAACGCCAACGTGCAGACTCAGGATGGCTCGGCGACCGCTGGTTCAGACGATTACACCGCGGTCAGCCAGACATTGACCTTCACGGGTACCAACACGACAGCGAATGTTGCCGTCACCGTGCTGGACGATTTGCGGTTCGAATCCGACGAGACGTTTGAACTGCGCGCCACAAAGGGATTCATCAACGGCAATGAGGACCCGAACACAGTGCCCGGTGCTGGCACGGGCACGATTTCGGATGACGACGCTCCGCCCGATATTTGGCGTGTCTATCTGGACTCGGTCACAGGGAATCTCATCGTCGATCTCGTCGAAGCCGGTGGGGTCGTCACCAATTTCATCAACACGCCGGTCGATAATTTACCTGTGATCATCGATGGTGATTTTGGTGGGCTGCCTCAGGACGACTTATTCATCGTCTTTGTCACGAACGGAAATCCGATCCCCACGGGTGGTCTGACCGTCAACGGATTCTTCCATGTGGGAGCGGACACGCTGAAGATTCTGGACTCCGAAGTGGACCTCAATGACAACGGAACGTTGGAAGCCTTCGAGGATCTGAACGGCAATTTCGTTCTCGACGAGATGATCGGTGCGACGTTTGTCACAGTGGATTATTTCTCGACCGCAGCCGACGCAGGGTCAGTCGTGTTTGATGATGGAACGGAAACTTACACGGTGACTTACAGTGGTCTGGAACCAATCGCGGATCTCACCACGGCGGACAGCCGCACGTTCCATGCTCCCAATGCCGACTTGGCGGATGACAACATCCTGATTTCCGTTGGCAACACGTCAACCTCCATCAGCGGCACGACCACGGGCGGCGCGCGAGCGTTTGAAGACGTCACCTTCCGGAATCCGACGACGCTGTTGACCGTCCTTGGCAATGACGACAAGAACTTCATCCAACTGAGCGGCGGCGGTCCGGCATCGACGTTCGCGTTGATCGTTAACGCAGGAGCTGGGGATGACACGATCAATGCGGGAAGCGCGACGTTGCCTGTGACTCTGAATGGCGAAGCGGGAGCCGATTCGATCACAGGTGGTGACGGCAACGACTCAATTAATGGCGGTGATGAGACCGTTCCAGGCGTCGATGGCAAGATCAAGGGAGACACCATCAGCGGTGGCAGCGGTAGTGATACGATTCAAGGCGGAGCTGGCGACGACAGCATCTCGGGCGATGCTGGCGACGACGTGATCAACGGCGGCGACAACGCCGACACGATTCTGGGAGGTGCCGGCGTCGAAAACATCAATGGTGGAGCCGGCAACGACAGCATCGACGGTGGGACAGAGAATGACACGGTCACTGGCGGTGCGGATGACGACACGGTCAGTGGCGGCGATGGACTCGACACCGTGTTGGGTGACGCCGGCAACGACATTCTGTTTGGTGGCAACGGCGTCGATACGCTGATCGGTGGATTCGGTGACGACACGATGTCTGGTGACGCCGGCAACGACAGTATCGACGGTTTGGGAGGTGACGATGCCATCCGGTACACGACGAATCCGTTGGATCCGTTGGCTCAGAATGACCACATCACGTTGACCAGCACACGACTCTCGATCAAACGGCCCACCACCGAAGTCGAATTTGATTTGGTGACCAACACGGAAAGGGCTGAAATCACCGCCGGAAGTGGTATCAACAAGATTGATGCTTCGACCTTCGGCGGCTCCGTCACGATGAACGGATTAGGCGGCAACGACACGCTGTTGGGCGGATCTGGCAGCGACAGCATGACCGGTGGCGCTGGGAACGATACGGTGTCCGGCGGCAACGGCAATGACACGATTTTGGGTGGCGACGGCACCACCACGCTTGTCGGTGACGGGGCCGATACGATCACTGGAGGTGCGGGAGAGGACAGCATCAAGGGTGACGCCGGAAACGACATCATCGACGGCGGTACTGGCAACGACATCGCGGCGGGCGGAATCGGCAGCGACGCCCTGACGGGTGGAACGGGCATCGACACGCTGGATGGCGAAGATGGCCAAGACACGCTTTCTGGAGGCGATGACGGCGATAGTTTGCTGGGCGGAGCCGGTCAGGATTTCATCAACGGCGAAAAGGGTGATGACACCATCCACGGTGACGATGTCGGCGACTCGCTGTTTTCCGGCGACGACACCGCATATGGCGGTGAGGGCAACGACTACGTCGGTGGTGGTCGAGGGAACGACATCCTGGAAGGCAACCTCGGCAACGACTCGGTCAACGGCAACGATGGCAACGACACGCTCGACGGTGCCGGCACTGGCAATGGCAACCTCACGCTCGCCGGCAACAACGGCCTCGACACGCTGTACGGTGGCTCTGGCGACGACGAGTTGCTCTCCAACGATGGCAACGATTTGTTGATCGGCCAAGGTGGCTCGAATGACAAGTTCACATTCAACGGCGGCGTGACGTTGGCCGACATCTTTACGATGACGCTGGCAGGCAATGGCGATCCTTTAGCAACCCCGACAGGCATCGCTCTGGCTCGCCTGAATCCAGGCCTGACGTTCACGACGATTCTGCTCGGCGTCGAAATCTTCACGCTGAATCTGAATGGCGGAAACGACCTCGTCACCCTTAACGATCTGGCCGGAGTGCTCGACCTGACCGTGCTGAACATCAATGGCGGCGACGGCAACGACACGATCGACGGTTCGCTTTCAACCAGCGAAACGGTCTCGATTCGAGCCTTCATGGGACTCGGCAACGACTCGGTCCAAGGCACAGCCGCCGGCGATACGATTCAGGGCGAAGCCGGTGACGACAAGATCACTGCCAACGCCGGAAATGATTCTGTGGTCGGTGGCGATGGCAGAGATAGCCTCGACGGCAATGACGGCATCGACACCATCAACGGTGGAATTGGTGATGACACGATCTGGGGTGGAGCGGATGGCGACTCGCTGATCGGCCTCGACGGCCTTGACACCATCTGGGGTCAAGGTGGTAACGACACCATGGATGGCGGTATCGGCAACGACTTCCTGGATGGCGGCTACGGCAACCCGAACACCCCCGACACCGGCGACGATTCGATCCGCGGTGGCGCAGGCAATGACAAGATCGCCGGCCGTGACGGACTCGACAAACTCTACGGCGATGCCGGCAACGATACGATCACGGGCGGATCGGACAACGACACCATCGACGGTGGTAACGGTGACGACCTGGTCGACGGGGGTGATGGCGACGACATCATCAACGGTGGTGCGGGTAACGACATCCTGCTGGGTGGACTCGGTGTTGACAGTCTTCTAGGCGGTGCCGGCAACGACAGAATGGTCGGAGGAGGCGAAGACGACACGCTCGATGGCCAAGGCGGGACGGACACGGTGCTCGGCGGAGATGGTCTCGGAACCGACACCCACACGGCCGGCGACAAACGCATCGGCGAAACGATCAACGAGCTGTTCAAGCTCACCAGCATTCGGTCGACGATCTTCAACGAACTGAACTTCTAATCCGACTGCGCACCTTTGAGCTGGAGTCCCGGCTTTAGCCGGTTCCATCACCGCCTAAAGGCGGAACTCCAACCAAAAAGTGCGCTGTCGAACGAATTCCTCAAGGATGAACTGATCCACGGCGGGCCAACGCCATCGCCCGGCTTCGACCTTCGAAGCTGGGCTTTTTTCTTGATGCCGACAATTGCCAAACTCGTTTGAAATCCTCCGTGAACCGACGGCTCGAACGACACGACTTCAAACCCTTCTTCAGGGACATCTGACGGTCTCCTTTTGACCGCCAAAAATAGTGACTCACACTGTCCGTGAATTGCCGAGCACCACCGACCTCGCGTCGGTGGAACGATGATTGGCCACTAGAACCGTCGTTGTTGTTTCTTCACGCCCCCTCCGAGCTTGCCTCGGTGGAGCGACGATTGACAACTTGAGCCGCGCCCTCGCTGACGCTTCGGTTACTTCGAATCGCCCCAGCGCTTGAAGAGTCGATGCGTCACGCCGAGCTGATCGCAAATCCGGCCAACGACGAAATCGACCAGATCCAAAATCGCGGTCGGGCCGTGGTAGAAACCCGGCATCGCTGGCAGGATCACAGCCCCCGCATCGGCGAGCCGTTTCATGTTCTCAAGCTGAATGCTGCCGAGCGGCGTCTCGCGCGGAACGACGATCAGTTTGCGGCGTTCCTTCAGATGCACGTCCGCCGCGCGCTGGATCAAATTCGTCGATTGCCCGCTGGCGATGCTCGCGAGAGTTCCCATCGAGCACGGGCAAACCACCATGCCGCCGGTCGGGAACGATCCACTGGCGATCCCCGCTCGGAAATCTTGGAAGTGATGATAGACCAGCTCGCCCGGCGGCGCACCGTCCACCGGACAGATCTCCGAATCACTTAGCAACAGACGTTGCGGAACAAGCTTCGTCAGGTCCACGCGGATGCCCAGTTCGTGGTCAAGCACCTCCGCTCCCGACGGGCTGATCGTCAGATGCACGCGGCGACCGGAGCCCACCAGCACACGCAACAGCCGCGTCGCGTAGATCGCTCCGCTGGCTCCGGTGATCGCGACGACCAGATCAGGCAAGTTCGTCTCAGCGGGAGCGGTCATGGTTTCTCTCCGAGATAAATCGTCGCGATGCCGAATGTCAGCGGCTTCCAAACGATGCTGTGCAACCCAGCCTGCCGCATCAGATCGGCCAACGCTTCCCCTTGAGGAAACTCACTGACCGACTGCGGTAGATAATTGTACGCCGCTTGCTGATTCCGCATCAGCACCTGTCCGATCCACGGCAGCACGTTGCGGAAATACCAGAGGTAGATCGCTCGGAACAACCGATTGATCGGCGTCGAGAACTCCAGCACCACGACCTTGCCACCCGGCTGACAAACGCGAGTCATCTCGCGCAGCCCGACGTCCGTCCGAGTGACGTTGCGCAGTCCGAAGGCGACCGAGACGATCTGAAATTGATCGTCGCCAAACGGCAAATGCTGAGTGTCCGCCTCGACGAACTGCATCTGCTCTGGGTTCGCGACGCCGCGGACTCGTGCCCACTTCTCTCTGGCGAGCGCCAGCATCTCGTGCGTGAAGTCCGAGCCGACGACCGACACGCGCCGCCCGCTGGCTCGCCAATACGCGAGTGCCAAATCCCCCGTCCCCGTGCAGACATCGAGCACCGGAGCCGCACCCGTCGGCCGAGCCAACCGCACCGCTCGCCAACGCCAATAGACGTCAGTCCCTCCCGACAGCAGATGATTCAGGAAGTCGTATCTCGCCGAAATCTCGCCGAACATCCGGCGAACACGACTCTCCGATTTATCGACAGTCATCAGATTCTCTTTCTTCCTCGTTCCCACACTCCGCGCGGGAACGAGGTTCAGACCTGCCTGTATCTCAACGAACATTACAGCGCACTTTCACACCACCGGGCTTCCCCGGTGGTTCAAAGGCTTTTGCGCTAATCGCATCGCAACGGACTCGCCCACAGTCTTCATGGGTGGCAATTCGCACGACGCGCAAGCGAGTGGCAAGAAACGAGATCACTCGCTTGCGCGTCGTGCCAATTTCAGAACACACTGCGGCGAAATTCCCCCGAACTATGAATAATTCCGGCGAGTAGTCCGCCAACTTTGGATTGATGAGTTGTGTCAGTTTGTGGGATGAAGCTTGATTGACGAGCAGATTCTCATTCAAGGAGTGACTCATGGGCAAGGAAGCCAAGTGACCTGCTTCGCATTTTTCGGACAGTGTGGCTCACTATTCTGGACGGCTCACGAGGAGCCATCCGATGTCCAAGAAGAAGTCTGAGAATGTCGTGGAGAGTCGGTCGCAGGAGCGGCGGCGGTTCACGGAGGAGTTCAAAGCCGAAGCGGTGCAGATGCTGTTGGATGGTCATACCGCGTCGTCGGTGTGTGAGCGGCTGGGGCTGTCGGGCGTGAATCTGTTGTATGCCTGGAAGCGACGTCTGCTGCGGCAAGGAGGTCCGGCGGCCGTGGGACTGGAGTCGCGTGTGCGGGAGTTGGAAGCGGAACTGCGACGAGTGGAGCGTGAGCGTGACATCCTAAAAAAAGCGTTGAGCATTTTCGGCCGGGACGTGTGAGGGATGCGTACGCGGGGATCGATCAGATCGTGCTGCGCGAGCGTTTCGCGGCATCGGCCGTGTGTGATCTGCTGGAAGTGAGTCGCTCTGCTCGCGACGGATCGTGGGCTGGGAATACGGAACTTCGATAAGCGAGGACTTGGTGCTGGGAGCGTTGCGTCGTGCGATCCAGAAACGTCAGCCGGGTGTCGGTTTGATCCATCACACGGATCGTGGCGGTCAATACGCCTCGCGCCGATACCGAGACGTGCTGAGAAGGTCGGCGATGCAACAGAGCATGAGCGCCGCCGAAAGCTGCTACGACAACGCGTTCATGGAATCGTGCTTTGGAACGGTGAAGACAGAACTCGAACTGGTGGAGTACGCGAACAGCTCCGAAGCGGTGCGTGACCTGTCCAACGACATCCGCTACGACAACGGCTCACGCCGCCATTCGTCGCTGGGATACGTTTCCCCAGCCGCCTTCGAGTGTCAACTGACCGCCCAGAAATAAGAGAATGCACTGTCCGCGCAAACTGAAGCACCTCATCCGGTGTCCAATGGCGGTTGCAACTCTTGTTGATGGGGCGTCGGTTGTCGTTGCCTTCTTCGCTGCGTTCCCGCGATCAAACACCGACGCAGCTTGATCCAACAACCGACGCTTCCACTCGTGAATCTGAGTCGGATGAACGCCGTGACGTTTCGCCAATTGACCCACCGTCTCGCGCTCTTTCAAAGATTCCAACGCAACGCGCGCCTTGAATCCCGAATCATGAACTTTCCGTGGTTTGGCCATGTGCTCTCCTCCTGGAATCTTCGATTCCAGAATCGGCCAAACTCTCTCTTATCCCACTGTCCAACTCTTGAGGTCCACTGCAGCGAGCGAACAAGGCTATGCTGGCTCGGTGCCAGCAGAAACAAAAATGGGACCGCTGGGATTCGAACCCAGAACCAAAGGATTATGAGTCCTCT
>SYJG01000282.1 GCA_005798445.1 Planctomyces sp. | reverse complement strand
TCCTTCAAAATCGCGAATTGCCGCTCCGACACCACCACCTTCGCCGCCTTCCCTGGCATGACACACCTCCTTGACCAAGTCCGCAGAGTTGAGTCAAAAATGGCGTCTGGTGGTAGATCAACTTTCGATGGCGGCACTAGCACGACGCGCCAGCGAGTGGCCAAACGTCAGTCGATAACCACTCGCTCGCGCGTCGTGCTGGTTTTGAAACGGTCTCTACGGCTTCTCCTCCAGGCCACAGGCACAGACCATCTGGCCGCAGCCGGGGCAGCCGTTTCCGTACTTTTTCAGCACGGCCGCTTCCAAATCGACTCCGGAGACATTGGCGATCGTCGCCAGCCAGGCCAGGACGTCGGCGAACTCCAGGGCGAGTTCTTCGGGAGTCCCCTCGCGCAGCGCGGCGGCCAGTTCGCCGACCTCTTCCATCAGCCACATGAAGGTGCCATCGACGCCGCGAGCTTCGTCTTTGCTCGAATACATCTTGGCGATCAGAGCCTGCAAGTCGGCGAGGCCGAAGCGAGGCGAATCGGTCGGAGCCACGTTCACGAGAGTTCCCTCTTTTGAGAAAACCCAATTCCTAAACTCCAATGACCAATGAAATCCCAAGCTCCAATGTCCAAAATCCAAACCGGACACATCGTAGAGTTGTGAATTCAGATCAGCAGTTCCTTGGATATTGGGATTTGGTGATTGGTCGTTCCTTGGACATTGAGATTTTGATCTTGGGATTTACTTTGACGCCAAACGGCGACTTGCTCGAAACGACGGAGGCTCTCAGAATACGCCCCCTTCCGGCGGACAGAATTCTGACGGAATCCAATTGCCTCGCCGAGGCCGAGCGGCCGATGAACCGGTGAGGAGTCGAAAAAACAATTCCCAGCCAACCGAGATTGCTCGGTCGGCCACGACACAGGTTGGACATCATGGCCAAAGCGGGTTCTCGCAAGAAGCTCCCCAAGGAAGTCGCGGTCATCAACGCCGACAACTGCACCGGCTGCGAATCGTGCCTCGAAGTCTGCCCGGTCGACTGCATCGTCAAGGTGCCGGGCCAAACGATTTCGGTCCTGCAAAGCTTCTGCGAGATCGACGTCGAGCGCTGCGTCGGCTGCGAAGTCTGCGTCCACATCCCGACCAAGAAGTCAGACCCGTACGAACTGACCGTCTGCCCGTGGGATGCCATCGAGATGCTGCCGACGATCCGAGTCGCCGAGTACGTCGCCGCCAAGGGCGGTCCGCCCGACTACCTCCGCGACAATTGGGAACGCATCGTCGAACCGGCGATCCGCATGGCACAGCTCGCCGCCGAACAGCAGGCATGACACGGGAAATTCAGGCGAGCCGAGTGGCGTTAGCCCTCGGACAGACTTGATGGCTGTGGAAAGTCCGGGGGCTGACGCCACCCGGCTCGCCAGTACGAAGCGGCTTACTTCTTCCCCTTTTTGCGCTCTTCCAGTGTCTTGCGATAGTCCGCGAGCACTCCTTCGGGATCGTCGTTGAAGGCGTCACGGCAGCCGGTACAGCAGACCCAATAGGTTTCCCCCTTGAAGCTGACTTTGATCGTTCCGGCACCGCCGGTGACGACACATTCCGGGCCGGTCTGATCCGATTCGGCCAGCCGTGTTCCTTCGCGCGTGTAACCCACCTCGGCGATGCGGTTGAAGAAGTTTTGGTCGGCTCCCTTTTGCTCAAACAGCACGAGCGTCCGTTTTTCATTCAACCGAGTGATCGTGATGCGGCGTCCTTCGGCTCCTTCTTTTTCGGGCGTGTCGAAGACCAGTTTGTTGCCGTTCGGTTCGCCAACATATTCTCGCTCGACCGTCTGATCCTTCGCCGCGCCGATTTCGATCGTCTTCAATCGGAAGGATTTCGACTTAGGATCAAACAACAGATGTGCGGACTTCAGCAGCTTGCCTTCTTCGACGGCGTATTCCAGCGACACTTGTTCGCCGGCGAACTTCCAACGCCATTGCGCTTTTTCACGCCATGCACCGCTGGTTGAGTTTCGCTTCGGTTGACCGGTGCCGATCCACCCGCCGACCAAATCCTGGAACGGCGTCAGAGCCTCTTTCGCGGCGGATATGGTCTTGGCCGGAGACATCGATTTGGGAGCGGTCTCCTCGGCGGCTCCCCAACCTCCAACCAACAAGACCAACAACAGACCCACCGGCACGCCGAATCGAAGGACTTGGTTGGCGTTCAATAAACTTTGCATCGCATTGACTCCGTACCTAGTTGACAACGGAATTATCGGCGCAATCAGACCAGCGCACCATCAAAGAGGTCAAATGTTTCCGAGCGACTGAAGTTCTTCGATCACGAACAGTATCCTGCTGGGTTATGAAAACCTCGCCTGCCTCACCCGTGACAACTCCGTTATCAACCACTCGGCCACTCGTCTGATCGGTTTGCACCTTGCCGATCAAACCCACGGCTGGCCAAAATGCCCCCTGCTCAATTTCGTGGAGAACTGGCGATGTCCCAAGATTCGAATTCCCCTCGTTCGGGCAGTTTGGTTCCGTCACAGGGTATCGAATGGAGTTTCGTTTGGCTGGCGGCCGGAATCCTGGGGATGGTATTTTTGTTCTTTTCGTTGCTCGGCAGGAAGTCTGACGAGAAAACACCGACCTATGACGGGGACCGCCAGATTCTCCCTCGGACGCCTCGCGACAACTCCAACGATCAGCCCGAAGTCGGTGCGTCCGGGGCTACCGAATCGACTTGAAGTTCAGGTCAACTCATGCGGCGTGATGGCTCGCAAGTCTTTCATGTGTCCGATGCGGAGGCTGGGCAATCGCTGCTGGCGTCGTTGCGTCGCTGGAGACCGCAGACAGCCGGATTGGAAACCGCTCAACTGCTGCGAAATCATCAGGTGCAGATCGACGGCAACCTCTGTGAGAATCCGCAGCGTCGGCTGAAAACCGGCGAAGTCGTGAAAGTTCTGCCGCACGCGATCGCAGCACCACCGACCGAAGACGACATTCGTATCCACTTCGTCGATGAGCAATTGGTCGTCGTCGAGAAGCCCTCCGGCATGACCACGATGCGGCACGCAGAAGAAGCTCACTGGTCCGCTCGCCGCCGCCGCCGTGAACCGACGCTCGAAGATCTGCTGCCAGACGTGCTCGCGAAATCGTTGAGCACTTCGCGTCGCGGACGAACCCACCGTGCTCGTCCGCCGCGAGTGATCCCCGTGCATCGGCTGGATCGCGACACCAGCGGCCTCATGGTCTTCGCTCGCACGGTCGCTGCGGATCGATCGCTCGTCAAACAGTTTCGCGAGCACTCCATCGACCGCTCCTACTTAGCCATCGTGCCAGGTGAGATCGCCGAGCAATCGGTCGAATCGTTTCTGGCTCGCGATCGCGGCGACGGTAAACGGGGCAGCGTGTCTGATCCAGAACAAGGCCAGCACGCGGTCACGCACGTTCGTCCCATCGAACTCGTCAACGGCCATACGCTGTTGGAATGCCGACTCGAAACCGGCCGCACGCATCAAATCCGCATCCATCTATCGGAAGCCGGACATCCCGTCTGCGGCGACAAAGACTATCGCGGGCCATTCGGCTCGAAGCCGATCGTTGACCGCAGCGGCGCTCCGCGACTCGCCCTGCATGCCGCCGAGTTGGGCATCGAGCATCCGCTCACCGGCGAGCCGTTGCACTTCGAAACGCGGTTGCCGCGAGACCTCGCGAATTTTCTGCGGCGACTGCGAAGAGACGCCTAATCGAAAATCAAAAATCGAAAATCGGCAATTCGATCACGGCGATTCGATTTCACTCTTTGCGTCGGTGCCGATTTCGAGAGCCTTCATCTCGACGAGCGATTGTGCGACTTGTTTGAACGCAGATCGTGGCTCGTTGTTTCCTTTGCGTTCCATGGATTGTTTGACGCTCCACTGAGCCAGCCCAAACGGGACGTCGTCACTGCGCCAGATTTCCGCCTCTTGCACCGTGTGACCTTGCGAGTTCTCCGCCTCGTACTTCCCTTTCCACTTCTGAGCATTGACGGAACCGGTGGCCAAGTCCAACGGCTCCGGTTCGCCCTCTTTTTCCAATATCTTGTAGTGCATGAACCGCGCGACCTTGGGATAAATCTGGAAAACTGAACCGGTCATTTCTTCGACCGGCTTGTCCCCTTCTTTGCGGTAGCCTTTCACGATTGGTAGGAAGGAAACCGGGATCGTCTCGTCATCGGCCAGTTTGCCGATCACTCGATTTTTGGGGACCAGCACTTTGTAGATCGACGCGCCGACCGGACCGGGGTTGATCCCCGCTTCGCTCTTCTTGCCGGTCTGTACTTTGAATTCGAGCCACCGGCACGGCACCGTTTTGCCTTCAAACTCCGCGTCTTGTTCGCCAACCGACTTGATCGTCAGATGCTGAATCCACTGGATCGTCAGATCGGTGCCGCCCGTGTTCGAGCGTGTCTCGATCTGCTGGTACGTCCCTTCGTACCGAATCCATGTACCGTCGGCCGGCAGCTTCCAGATCAAGCCTTGAGCGTACGCTCGCGGCGCAGCGCCGAGGCACAGCCCAAACAATGCGATTACGATTGTCAGCCAGCGAATCATCAGCCACCTCGATGCCGTGAGGCGAATCGTCTCGATGAATGCCGCAAGAATCCGATCTCGGCGGCGAATCTCGGCCGGAGTCTGGCACAGCTCGCCAAAGGTGACAAGACCGGGTTTTTCATGGATCGGAGTCCGGTTCGGCCGAAAGCCGTGAGCCGCGAGCCGCTTGCCGCGGGTCGATCAAAACAACCTGCGGCTAGC
>SYJG01000026.1 GCA_005798445.1 Planctomyces sp. | reverse complement strand
GGGAGAGGGCCGGGGTGAGGGTCGGAAATTCGGTGGACTCCCCGTTGTCAGCCGCCCGCTCACCCGCAAATCGTCGAGAAAACCACTTCCGCACTCCCCACCAAATCGTGGCAGTCATCGCGACATCTGCTGCGATGAGTCCTGTGACCAAGGTCAACCAACGATCGCCCAACTCCAGACCGCGCGAGCCTAAGATCATCCACATCAACAGCCAGATCGATCCGCAAATGCCTTCGACGGTCCTCTTCGCGAAGCGGTCCCACCACGACATGACGAACGGCAAAGCCACGGTCGGCACCATCAACCAGCCACCGAGATCGCTGATGCTCAGCCGCGATCCCCACGTTTGGCTCACATCGACGAGAATGACGACCGCCAGCGCCGCTGCGAATGCCACTCGCGCCGCCACGTGTGCTGTTGCCACTCCTGGCGACGAATCAAACCGCTCGCCGCGACGAACCTGCCACCAGACCTCAATCGCTTGCCAAGCCACTGCCGCGCAGGCCAGCGAGACAACACACGCCTCCAACCACCAAAACAACTGCTGTACGGTTCGAGGCCGCAGCCCGTCCCAATCGTGAGTCCACGCCATCGCCGTCGCCAGGACGACAGCGGCCGTCGAAGCCGCCGCTCGCCATTGCGACCGATTCACCCACGCCAGCAACGCCGCGTTCGCAGCCACAACAGCCACACAGTTTGCCGGACAAGCGACGGATTGATGAAACCAAAACTCGCGCACGGCCAACAACACCACGCCGACGCTCGCCGCATCCGACCACCACGACGCAGCCACCAGATCCTCCGTCTCACTTTGGGAGAGGGTCGGGCTGAGGGATCCGGAAGCGTTCGACATTCCAATGCCCGAAGTCCCCAACAGACATCGCGTGATCGACCAACCAACGGCCAGGACCAACCAACCGAATTCCCAAAGCTGATAAGGTTCCCACAATCGAATCAACCACACCGACTGAACTCCGGAGACCTGGGACGCCACCAGCAAAGGAACCCACGCCATTGAGACCAACCCCAGCGCTTGAATGCAATTTCTCTGAGGCACTCTCGTGATCCAAGCGGCAATCAAGAATACGAGAACCCCCAGTTGACTGATCGCGCCGCCAAAGGGTGTGAAGACAACAAGTCTCGGTCTGTCAAGGAATGGCATTTGGAAAATCTGAAATGCCGCGATCGCACTGACCAGCAGTAAGCTGCCCCAGCTCCAGAGTTGCTGCCACAGCCAAGGGGTGACTTTCGAGAGGTCCACGTCCCGATCGAAACAGGACGGAACCATCTCCTCAAAGGACTTGCGCCACCAAAACCACAGTAGCGAAAATGTTCCCAACCCCAACACGCTCCACAGCAGTAGCCAAGCCAACGCCGCGACGTGGCCGCCGACCAGGTATTCATAGAACTGCATCAAACCGATCAAAGCGAATCCCAAAACCCAGGCATGGGACGCCCCGAACAACACCGTCGAAGAGCGCTGCCGAGCCGCTTGCCAAGTCAGCAAGATCGTCCACGCGACCATCGGCAAGATGCACACAAACGCGGTGCTGATCGGATCGAGGTGATCGCGGATGATTCTTCCCAGCGGCTGAGCACCATGCGACCACGCTTCGCACTCGAGCCGCATCAGCACGGTGGCCGGTAACAAACAAAGCCAGATAGCGATTCCCGTGGACGATGCTGCGAGCGACTGGCGGCCGCTCAATCGGCGCTCGGCGCGGTTCTCCTGACCCCGCCGCTTCGCCGAACCGAAGGTCTCCAGAGTCTTGTGATTCGTCGAAGTGGGGCCACTCGCAACGGGGAGACCTTCGGTCACGGCTAGCGTCGGGGTCAGGAGACCCGCGCCGAGCGCGGATGCTGGTCGTGTCCGCCACGGCTGCTTCTCAACCAGCCAACTGCCCGCCATCACGAGCCCCGTGAATCCGGTCAGCGACCACAGCAGCTTGATGTCTATTCCAAAACCGCCGAGACCTGGACTCAAACCGATTCGGTTCCACCAGACGTTGGCATGCAGCAACAGGGTCCAGCCAGTGACGGTCAAACCGGCGACACCCAACCATCGGCGACGGTCGAACAAGCTGGCGACCAACGTCCCAGCGACCGCAACGATCGCCCACCACGCAGTGATCCCGAAGAACAATTCCCGAGTGTGCGGCCAGATCGTCCACAAGCTCGATTGATGCGAGCTGCCCCAGAAGGCGTCGGGCACGGCAAACAGCACAAGCGCCAGTGAGATCGAGAGAACCTCCGCAACCCACGGAATGCGAACCTGAGTCGGCAACTCGGGCCACCACCGGCGGAGCCAACCGCGAGTCACCTCCTCCACCGACCAACAGACCGCGCCCCAACCGAACAGAAAGGCGATCACTCGGTCCCAACGCCACGACAGGATCGAATTCCATCGACTGCTGAGTTCAAAGCCGAGCGCCGGCCACAAGCCAAACCACGTCTGCACCGCCAATAAGATCACGGCGACTGGCAAGACGAGGCGATCAAACTTCCAATCGCTACACCGCGCCAGCACCGCCCAACGTCCGCCGAAGTGACGCCACAGAATCCACGGCAGACAGGCCGCCGCCAGCCCCGCGATCTGCCAATGTCCGTGACGCACATCGAAGAGCGCCGCCACCTCATTGCCGTGAGCGATCCACCAGTCTTGTCGTTCGGCAAACGACGCGATTCCCAACGCGGCGGCAATGAACGCGACCGCTTGGCTCAACGAAAACAGATTCCGCGACTGCCACAGATGCGCCTGGCCGAAACACAGCGCCGCCACCCAGCCGAGATAAATCGCGTGCGTGCCAAAGGTGCCCCAAACCTTCCACGGTAGAGCGAACAAGGCCACGACGACCGCTCGGCCGCTGGCGGCGGACCACGGAGTCACGAACCGATCGCGAACCTTGCCCACCACCGCGCAGCCCAGCGACCACGTCGCGAATGACAACAGCGCCACGACAATCGGCCGATCCGGCAACCAACCCAAGCCATCGAGCCACTCGCGCAGATGCGTGTTCCAACCAAGGGCGTGCAGGAACACCGCCAGCCACACGACCGCACCGGCCCACGCGATCTCGATCCGATTGAGCCGCTCGTTCGCGACCATCCCCGCGATGCCGAACAGCACAAACACAACCGTCGCCAGCGAGCGATCGACGCTCGGCTGCACAACGTGCGGCCAGAACCCGGCGTAGCCCGCGATCCCCAAGCTGAGCACTGCCATACCAGCCGCTGCGGCGAGGTAACTCGTCGCATGTTCGCGACACCGGGAGCTTCTCCAAAACAGCACCGCCACTGCCGTCGTCAGCAACGACATCAGGGCCACGACCACACCGCTTCGTCCGAGCAGGATCGTGCTGATCAGATTTCGCTCGTCAAAAACTCCTGCTCCACCAATCGCTTGGCCGAACCGATGAAACGCAATCAACCCAGCCAATGCGAGACACTCCAACGCCGGGAAGTGCAGTGGAGCCAATCCCGTCGCGAACCCAAACCAACTGAGCGCGACGAAATTCACCAACCCAACCGCGATCAATCGTTCCGGGTCCGGCCACGCGAGCATGACCGCCGCAACCATCAGCATCGCGCCGATCAGCGCGACGGCGGTCGCTGCAATGTCGTGGGGCACGTTTCCAACGTGCCCGCGCTTCACGGGCACGTTGAAAACGTACCCTACGTTTGGCAGCAGCCGTCCCGTCACCCCGACGATCATCGCAGCCGCGAGGCTCACACACGGCGACAGCCGGCTGAGCGTGTCGAGGACCGCCTGCGACTTCCACAACAACAGGCTGAGAGCCACCGCCAGTGAGAAGAACGCGATCCCCAACAAGCGGTACAAGCTCTCGACGCGACGCGAAGTTCGACGTCGCCATCGCGCGACGAACAGTGACGTGCCCAGCAACGCCACCACATACGTCGCCAACGGCAACGCGAACAAGCCGTTCAGTTCGAGGGTACTCAGCCCCACCGACGTCCGGCGGCCGATCACCAGTTGGCCAATCGCGCTGCCGAGCACCGCCAGCGACAACCACGCCGCTCCGAAGTGCATCAGCTCGCGAGTACCAGACCAGGTGATCCAGCCGTAGGCGACGAGACCAATCGCGACCGCCGTGAGGTACAGCGGATCGGTCGCGGAACGCTGCTCCGACAGAGCGATCGCCGCGAGAAAGTTCAGCGGCACGAGCAGCAGCGCGATCGTCAGCAGTCCGCGACTGGTCGTCTTCAACCGCCAATGCCGCAGCGTGTAGAGGCCGGCTCCGTGAATCGCCGCCGTTACTGCCAGAAAGCACAACGCCGGGAAATACGGAATGGCGTTTCGCAGCGTCGACCACAGACTGATGACCAACCCGACCGAACTGCCGACGATCAACAGACCCGCCAGCAGCTCACCCCAGCGGATGTTCTTCTCTTCCAGAAACGCTTGCAGCCAATCGGTCCAGGTCGAACGTTCGTGGGGCACGTTTTCAACGTGCCCGCCCTTCAAAGGCACGTTGGAAACGTGCACCACGTCGATCGCCTCATCGGCCACGAGCGTCGGCAGCTCAGCGGGCTTCTCGACCGGGAGCTTCTCGGCGAATGACGGTTGGTGTTTATCGACGGCCTGTTGCAGGACCCGCCGCGCGGACTCGAACTGTTCCAGCGAGAGCACCTCCTCAGCCAGCAGCCGATCAAGCTCGCGTTGCAGGCTCTGCAACTTCGCAGCCGGTGAGCGAGGCGGCTCATCGACGAGCTTGCCGCACGTCGGACAATTCCGAAACGTCGTGGCGTAGAAGGCTCCGCAATGCGGACATGTTCTCTTCGGCGAAGTGCTCGGAGCGACGGCCGGCGGACTCTGATACGGCTCCGTGAGACTGCGGAAGAGGAAAGCAACGAACAACCAAATCCCGTGGCCGACAAAGGTGACCACGAGCATCACGAACCCAAGGACGAGCAACACATCCATTGGACGGGTTCCGATCGGTCAGCCTACGGCGGTGGAACGATGGGTGCGTCGAATCGCCCATCAAACGATCCATCCTCAGAATCCAGCTCGGCAACCAACGACTCAATCTCGGCGGCGGAAATGACTCGCTTGCGGATCAGTAACCGAACGATGGCGGCTAATGTCAGCTTGAGCTCCGCGTTCTCTCGACGCAGTTCGTCGACACCGATGACCGCGTCGCGAGTTTCACTTCGCAACTGGCTGCGAAGGTTCGACACATCGCTCTTCAAGTCACCAATGTCGAACTGCTGACCCAGGTCTCCCATCAACCAATAGCGTCCCCATCCCATGATTTACGGCTCCAGCAAGTCGCACGGGTACGGCATGCGATCGACCTTCGGCAGCACCTTCGGCTTGTAGATCTCGGTGTACGCCTTCGCGAGCCGGTGTTGATCGAGCGCTTCTGGCGAACTCCAACGTTCCACCAGAATGAACACTTTCGGATCGGACTGCGCCTGGTACAGCTCAAAGCGTTCGCAGCCTGGTTCCTGCCGCGACAGCCGTGTCTGTTCCAACAGCAGCGAGCGGATTTCCGGGACGTCTTGTTCGTTTTTGACGGTGACAACCACGTTGTTGAAAGTCATGGCAAGCCTCGTGAAGATCGGGTTATTGGAGCGGTTGTCCGGATTCCAATTGAAAACCTCGCCTTTGTTCGGGAGGGCGAGGCTCCCGCCGAGCCGATGTGTGAATCACGCGTTCTCACCGACCCGGCTCGGCTGGAGCCTCGCCCTCCCCAAATGAGCGCAGCTTTTTGTTGGAATCCAGATCAGTGGCAGAATAACTCTGCCCATCGGCATCTGCCACGGAGGTCTCTGTCATGTTGCCGGAACTCGAACGTCACGGCCGGGGTGCTCAGGCCGATCCGCCCAATCGGTTCGAGGCGATTCATGCGGAGCGTGACTTTGAACAACTTGCCGAGGGTGACTCACCGGACGAGCGGCCGGTGAAGACGCAGTTTTTGGTCGATCACTCGCGGTCAATTGTCAGCGAGAATGACAGCCCGGACATTCCGTTTCGCTACAGCGTGAATCCGTACCGAGGCTGCGAGCACGGCTGCGCGTACTGCTACGCGCGGCCGACTCACGAGTACCTCGGTTTCAACGCGGGACTCGATTTCGAGAGTCGCATTCTCGTGAAAGAACGCGCGCCGGAGTTACTTCGCGACTGGCTGGCTCGCGACGAATACCAGCCGGAATGGATCGCGTTCTCCGGAGTGACCGACTGCTACCAACCGTGCGAGCGGAAGTTCGAATTGACTCGCCGCTGCCTGCAAGTCGCGGCGGAGTGCGGTCAGCCGATTGGCATCGTCACAAAGAACGCGCTCGTCGCGAGAGACCTCGACGTTCTGCAACCGATGGCCACAAGGCGGACGGTGCGCGTGCTGCTGAGCATCACGACGCTCGACGCGGAATTAGCTCGGACGCTCGAACCTCGCACGAGTTCACCTGAGGGGCGGCTACGGACGATTCGTGAGTTGTCATCGGCTGGAGTCGAGACTGGTGTGATGATCGGCCCCGTGATTCCTGGATTGAACGACATGGAAATTCCAGCCATCCTGCGAGCGGCAAAAGAAGCCGGCGCTGTCATGGCGGCTTACGTCTTGCTGCGATTGCCACTCACCGTGCGGCCGGTCTTCAGGGATTGGTTGGCCAAGGCTCTGCCGTCCAAGCAAGACAAGATCGAAGCGTTGATCCGTCAGTGTCGCGGCGGCGGATTGAACGATTCACAATTCGGACGGCGCAGGCTCGGCGAAGGACAGATCGCCGAACAAATCGCGCAAACGTTTCGAGTCTTTGCCAAAAAGCACAGTCTCGACCGAACTCCCCCGCCGCTGGAAACGCGATTCTTCAAACCCCCGACGCCGAGTTCGGGACAGTTGCGTTTGTTTTGAAGTCCGCCGAGTTCTCAATCGTGTCTGGCATCTTAAACTCCACGCGGCCTTGAATGAGATGTTTTCGGCGAGCGGCAGGGCGTCAGCATCAACCTGTCACGCTGATGCGAAAGGACATGACTTCCTTAGGTCGATGGGGGTCATTTGAGATTGCGTCTTCCGGCGATGGCAGACATTCGGAAAAGCCGGACTCAGGCAAAACCTGAGTCCGGGACATTCTCGGTGGCTCCTGGCAGCAGGTGTCAAATTGTGATGTACGTTTTCGTCGTCTCAGAACACCCTTGTTCTGGCGAATCCGACGGCGCATCTTCGAGCTTGAGTCCTGGCTTTCGCCGGTTGCACCACCGCCTAAAGGCGGAACTCCAACAAAAAAATGCGCTGTCGAATTCATTTAGTCACGCTCGTTTTCCCCAAAAAGTGATTCATTGCCATGAACTTCGTCTTTGCATTCGATCGGATCATCACCGAACAGAAGCGGGCCAAGGCAGAACTGGAAAGCGCACGGGACACGGCCGCCGCCGCCAGTCAGTTCCTCGGTAATCTGAGCCACGAAATTCGCACACCCATGAACGGCTTCGCGGACGTCGATGCGCTGGGCACTTCGGCACTGGAAGGCGAAACGACACACGGTCGCATCACGACTGTCGGCGACAAAGAGTCCGAAGACGCTCCGGCGGCCAGTCGCCTCAAGATTCTGCTGGCCGAGGACAACGCCGTGAATCAGCGGGTCGCAGTGCGATTGCTCCAGAAGCAAGGCCATACCGTCTCTGTCGCCGAGCACGGCCGTGAAGCGTTGCGCCGCCTGGAACAAGAACACTTTGACTTGGTGCTTATGGACGTGCAAATGCCAGAGATGGACGGCATCGAAGCCACTGCCGCGATTCGTACTCAAGAGCAATTTTCTGGCCAACACCTGCCGATCGTGGCCATGACCGCGCATGCCATGGCGGGCGACCGTGAACGCTGCCTCGGATCTGGCATGGACGGTTACGTCTCGAAGCCGATTCAACCAAAAGTTCTGTTTGACACGATTGCCAGTCTCTTCGCGAAATCTGCCGCCGGAGCCGCAGCACAACTTAGCATCCATTCGCAATTCGCCGCTCCCACCCCGACACACAATCGCCAGCGAGAGCACGGGCTCGGGACCCCATCCATCGGGAATCCATGCCAGCCCCAGGCCTTTGATCACCGAGCGATGGTGGAGCGTTTGGGAGATGACTTGGAGCTTGTGACCGAACTGATCGACCTGTTCCTCGAAGAATCTCCGATGCTGTTGGCCGACGTGCAACTGGCTGTGAACTGTCGTGACGCGAAGGCCGTCGAACGATCCGCCCATCGGTTGAAGGGTTCTGCGGGAAACTTCGGCATGAACAAAACGTGTGCGGCCGCTCTTCGGATCGAAGTGCTTGGCCGCAAGGGCGACTTGACCGACGTCGATGCCGCCTACCAATCGCTGCACGACGAACTGCGGCAACTCCAGGCTGAACTCGCCGAGTGGCGCCAGGCCGAGTCGACAACGTTGCTGCACGAGCGTGATCTCGAAAGCGCGAGGGGTTGAGATTCCCTCGCGACTTCTGTAGACCGGCCTCTGAATTTCGGATTGATCCGAGATCTCTTCAGAGGTGTTGGCGATGGGTGAGCCGTTGTTTGATGGAGTTTCAGCGGCGATCGTTACCAGCGGTGCCGTGGCGATTATCGTGCTGCGATTTGTCGAAACCGCGAACCCAGATCGCAGCCGACATCTCAGCCTGATCGGCCATCTCTTGCTCGGCGTCTCGGTCAGCTTGTTGTTGTATCGCTGGGTCGATGCGGTGACGTCGTTGCCTTCAGAATCTCGTCCCAACGTTTGGCGCAGCGGAGCACTGGCCGTCGCGTGCGGCATCGGAATCGTCGCCGCCGTGAAATCGGTCGTCGGTCCAACGGTCATGGGTCGTATCAATCATTTGGTCGCCGCAGTCGGTTGTGTCGAGAGCGCACTGCTGTTTGCCGCCGAGTGGCAGTGGGCGCTGCTGTTGCAAGTGTTGTGGTTGGGCGGCTTCGCTCTGGCGAAGTGGTATCCATCACGAGCGGGACATGAGAAATTGGCGGATGAGCGTGACCGACATCACGAACCCGCGCTGGTGCTGTTTGTCTCGTCGGCGTTGCTGTTGTTGTTGTTTGGCACTTGGCAGCATGTCGTCGGACACGAAACCCAGCGAAAAACGCGCAGCCCGCGATACTCCGCCTGGCCACGAACCACCGCGATCCACGACGCTTGGGAACGCACAGGCTGGACTACCAAGCAGCAACAGTCCGACGACCCACGTCTGTCGGATGTCGCGCGGCGCGAGCAATCTGTCGCGTTGGGACTTGGTGCATTGCTGCTTGTTGTCGTCTCGGCCGCGCTGTGGCAGCCAAAATCCAAGACTGTCGACTCGGAGACCGATCATGCGGGTTGAGCTTTCGACGTGGCTCCCACTTTGGGATTCCGCCGCCGTACTGTTCGTGCTCGGAATGGCCGGGTGGATGAGCAGCCGCGACCGCGCGTCGTGGTGGGTGTCGCAAGGTTTGCTGCTGTTGAGCATCGTTGTCGGCTTCGCGGCCGCCGGTGCGACGCATCCGAGCGTGGACTTGTTCTCGCTGGGGTTTTGGATTCCCATCGCGTGGGCGTTGAGTTTGCTCGGCCTGTTCCGGATTCCGAAACCCTCAGCGATCAGTCACACGAATCATGATGGAAGTCTCTGAAGCGGTCGCCGCGGTGCTGCGCGAAACCTTGCCGTTTGAGTCGCAAGCGATTCCGTTGTTGGAGACGCTCGGACTCGTTTTGGCCGAGGAGGTTCGCGCCGATGCGGACTCGCCGCCGTTCGACAAGTCGCTTGTCGATGGCTTCGCCGTGCGGTTGGCCGATTGCGCGACACCATTGCCAGTCATTGAAACGGTTGCTGCCGGACAGGTGCCGACTTATGTACTCGATCACGCCGCCGCGATTCAGATCATGACCGGTGCTCCGCTGCCTGTTGGGGTCGAGGTGGTCGTGCCGGTCGAGCACACGTCGCAAGTCATCGGTACGGACGGCAGGCCGCTCGTTTCGGTGCCGAGCAAAGTCGCGAGCTGGAAACTGGGTACAAACATTCTGCGACGCGGAGCTTCAACCAAGCTTGGCGATTTAGTCGTCGCGGCGGGATCGGAACTGCGGCCGCAAGAATTGGGAGCACTCGCGGAGTGTGGCCTCGCGCGCGTGACCACTCGGCGACGGCCGCGAGTCGCCGTGTTGGCGACGGGCGACGAGCTGGTCTCTGTCGAACAAACGCCGGGACCGGGACAGATTCGGAACTCGAATGAGACGATGCTCTGCGCACAACTTCTTCGGGCATGCGCCGAACCGGTGCCGTTGGGAATTGCTCGCGACGAACGCGCTCACCTGCGCGAGCGAATCGACCTCGGACTGCAAGCGGACGTGCTGGTGCTGTCGGGTGGAGTCTCGATGGGAGAGAAAGACCTCGTCCCGTCGGAGTTGGCATCCGCCGGAGTGCGGCAAGTCTTCCACAAGGCCAACGTGAAGCCCGGCAAACCGATTTGGTTTGGAGTGCTCGATCGCGGGCCGAACTCGCGGACAATGGTCTTCGGCTTGCCGGGTAATCCAGTCAGCAGCATGGTTTGTTTTGAACTCTTCGTCCGCCCAGCCCTGCGGCGAATGATGGGCGTTTCGCCCGCTGAATCTGTGGCCGTGAAAGCGCGACTGACGACACCGCACACGACCAAAGGGGAACGGCCAACCTATCAGCCCGCTCGGCTCGAATGGCGAGCGGATGGTGCGATCGTCACCGCCGTACCGTGGGTCGGCTCCAGCGATTTGCGAGCGACCGTCGCCGCAAATTCGATGGCGCTGTTTCCCGTCGGCGATCAAACCTACGAAGCCGGCCGCACGATCGAAGTTATCGCGTGGTGAGGCTGCGGACTTGCTCCCTCTCCCTT
>SYJG01000281.1 GCA_005798445.1 Planctomyces sp. | reverse complement strand
GGCGTCAGCCCTCCGAGTGATTCCATCTGTTTTGACTCGGAGGGCTGACGCCCTGCCGCTCGCCGCACCTCTCATGACACCCCGCGCGAGGTATAGGCCCGTTCGGCGGTAAACGCCAATTGACCTGTTTTTCAGGGCGGACCTAACATCGCACCCATGTCCGCTCGGTACCTCATTCGTCTGGACGACATCACCCCACACATGGACTGGCCGCGGTTCGAGCGGTTGTCGAGCGTGTTCGACGAGTTCGGCATTCAGCCGCTGCTTGGCGTGATCCCGGACAATCGAGACCCGCAGTTGCGACAGTTCCCGGAGTTCGTCGGAGATTTCTGGGAGAAAGTCCGTTCGTTGCAAGCACGCGGCTGGGAGATTGCTCAGCACGGCTTTCAGCATGTTTACGTCACGCAAGACTGCGGCCTGATGGGCGTCAATGGTCTGAGCGAATTTGCCGGGCTGCCGTTTGAAACGCAGCTCGACAAACTCATGCGCGGGCAGAGCATCCTTCGCGAGCATGGTCTGAGTTGCGAGACATTCATGGCTCCGTCGCATTCGTTTGACCGGCAGACGTTGCGAGCACTTCGTGAACTCGGCTTCACGACTGTGACCGATGGCTTCGCACCGTGGCCGTCGATTGAGCACGGCCTGATCTTTCTGCCGCAGTGGTTGGCAAACCCGCGTGTGCTTCCGCTGGGCGTGCAGACATTTTGCCTGCACGTCAACGAGATGACCGAAGGGCAAATCCGCCGTGTCGAGCAATTTGTGGCCGACCATCACCGTGAATTCCTCAGCTTCGCCGAAGCTCGCTCTTTGGCCACGCCGCGAACGCTCAACCGTGTGGCTGGCCGAGTCATCGGCTCGACACTGCGTGGCCTGAAAACCGTACGTCGCAGCTTGCGTCGCCGACGAAACTCGGCTTGACCCAACTGGGTGATTGTCGAGAATCCCGCCCCCCGATGGGCTGCGGACTACGGGCTTCAGGCTTCAGGTGAAATCGCTGTCGCCCAAAGCCTGTCGCCCGAAGCCTGCATCTCCCTCACGTCCACGGCAAGGAGGCCACGACGTGCCCGCACCCAAATCGAATTCACCGATCAGCCTGAAGGCTCTGCTTCCGACCGCGCAGTTCATCGGCGATGACGACATTCTCGTCACTCACACGACCGAACGCAGCGAGATGGTCAGCCCCGGTGTGCTCTTCGCGGCGATCCCCGGCACGCGGCGCAATGGCGAGGAGTTCGCTCGCGATGCCGTGCTACGAGGTGCTGAGGCCTTACTGCTCAGCCGCGAGTTTCCCAACCTGCCGGTACCGCAATGTCTCGTGCCTGACGTGCGCCGTGCGTTTGCGTTGTTGTGCGACGCGCTGGCGGGGCATCCATCACAAACATTGAAGATCGCCGGAGTCACCGGAACAAACGGCAAGACGACGACGACCTGGCTGATCCGTTCGATCCTGCGAGCGGCCGGGCATCCGACGGGAGTGCTCGGCACGATTGAATACAGCGATGGTTCTCGCCGCGAACGAGCGGGACTGACGACGCCCGATTCGCAAATCTTGTCCAACTGGCTGGCGTCGATGGTCGTGAACGGTACGGCTCACGCCGCGATGGAACTGTCGAGTCACGCGCTCGATCAAGGTCGTGCTTGCGGGACGCAGCTTGACGTCGCCATCGTGACCAACGTCACGCAGGACCATTTCGATTACCACCAGAACTTCGAGACGTACCTTGCCGCCAAGACCCGCATCGCCGAGCACCTCAAGCCGGACGGAGTGCTCGTACTCAACGCCGATAATGCAGGAAGCTCCGCTGTTGCGAGTCGCGTCGAACTCGGCGGTCGCATCGTGACCTTCGGCATCGACCACGAGGCGGACGTGACCGCGACGATCGTTAAAGAATCGACCGCAGGAACACAATTCGTCCTTGGCTGCGGCGAAGGAGCCGAATCAGTTTTGATGCCGATGATCGGCCGGCATAACGTCGCAAACGCACTTGCCGCCGCCGCCGCCGCGCATCATTTCGGAGTGCCGCTGAAGACGATCGCACTTGGCATCGAATTGTTGCCGGCCGTTCCGGGACGACTCGAACGAGTCGATGCCGGCCAGCCATTCGACGTGTTCGTGGACTTCGCGCACACGGAAGACGCGCTGCGCCGTTGTGTCTCAAACCTGCGGCAGCTTTGCTCGAAGCGAGTGATCGTGGTCTTCGGAGCCGGTGGCGACCGAGATCGCTCCAAACGACCGAAGATGGCGCAGGCGGTGCTCGGCGCGGACTTGATCGTCGTCACCAGCGACAATCCGCGCACGGAAGACCCGCAACGAATCATCGAAGACATCCTCGCCGGATTCGCTCCCAGCTTCCCGCCGCTGCACGTCGAACCGGATCGCAAAGCCGCGATTGCGTGGACGCTCGCCGAAGCTCAACCCAGCGACTGTGTGCTGATCGCCGGGAAGGGACACGAAACCGAACAGATCATCGGTACGCAGCGTTTCCCGTTCGACGACCGCGAAGTCGTGCGGGCAGCTTGGCAAGACGTTGGTCGTCCCGCCTTCAGGCGGCAAGGAGTCGCACCGACCGCCTGACGGCGGAACGATGATCATTTCATGCACCCCGTCTCCCTTCACTCTCTGGCAACCGCGACACACGGGCAGATTGTCGGCGACGCGGATGGAGTTGCAGCGTTCACGCGAGTTGAAATCGACTCGCGCGGCATCCAACCCGGCGACATTTTTTGGGCGTTGCGTGGCGAGCATCACGACGGGCATTCGTTTCTGGTCGAAGCGCGTCGTCGCGGAGCCGGACTCGCCGTCGTGCGGCGCGATCAACTGTCTCAAGCTCAGGAGACCTGGACGACCGGATCGGAACGCGGTTCCGTTCCACCGCTGATCGTGGTCGAAGACACCCTCACTGCACTGGCGGACTTCGCTCGCTGGTATCGCTTGCCGCAGGAAGGATTGGTCATCGGAGTGACGGGCAGCTTCGGCAAGACGACAACTCGTGAGATGATCCACGCGGTGCTTTCGGCGACGCATGCCGGAGTTCGCAGCCGGAAGAATTTCAACAATCACATCGGCCTACCGCTCAGTCTGCTGGAATTGGATCAAAGCCACGAGTTCGCGGTGCTCGAACTGGGTGCCTCAGCGGTTGGCGAGATCGCGATGCTCGCGGAGATCGCTCAGCCGGAAGTGGGAGTCATCACTGGCATCGGTCTCGCGCACGTCGAAGGCTTCGGCTCGCCGGAACAAATCGTGCTCGGCAAAGGAGAACTGTTGGAGGCATTGCCGGCCACCGGCTTCGCCATCCTGCCGGGAGACGATCCAGTGACGCGCGGCATGGCGGATCGTTCGAGCTGTCCGGTGCTCTTCGTTGGTGAGTCGGAATACAATCACGTCCGTGCGAGCAACGTGCGCGTGGCCAACCAGCGGCTGACGTTTGACGTCGACCACGTCGAATACGACGTTCCCGTCACCGGTCGACACTTCTTGCAAGCGTCGCTGACAGCGCTGGCGATTGCTCGTGAGATTGGACTGACGAACTCAGAGATTTCCACCGGGTTGGCGAGTTTTCAACCGGTTCCCGGTCGTTGCCAAGTCCATCAGATCGGTCCGTGGACCGTGATCGACGACACCTACAACGCGAATCCGGCATCAATGCGTGCCGCTTGCGAGACGCTGCGCTACTGGCATGGAGCCAACAAACGGCTGCTCATCGTCGGCGACATGCTGGAACTTGGTTCGCACGCCGAACAAGCCCACACCAAACTCGGACGCGCCGCCGCCGAAGCTGGTATCGACGGTTTGCTCGCATTCGGCCAACACGCGGCACGAGTCATCGATGGCGCTCAAGAGCGTGGCCTGCATCCCAGCCGACTTGCCCAGTGCGATCACTTGGAAATCTTGCTGACCGTCCTCGATTGTGTCCTCGAACCGGGAGACGTCCTGCTCGTGAAAGGCTCACGCGGAATGCGCATGGAACGCGTCGTCGAATGGCTGCGTGAGAAAGCACAGGGGGTTTGGGCGAGTGGTCAGGGACCAGAAATGCCTCAGACTTCGGTCCCAATTCTCCAGCCCCTAGCCCCTAGCCCCTAGCCCCTAGCCCCTAGCCCCTAGCCCCTAGCCCCTAGCCCCTCCTCCCTCACCATGTTCGTCTGGCTCCAACATTTTGCTCCGTTGCTCGAACGGTTCGAGCAACTCTTCTCTGGCGACTCGCGCGTGTTCCTGACGGCACGCACGGCCCTCGCGGGCGGGACTTCGTTTCTGCTGTGCATGCTCTTTGGCCCACTGGCAATTCGGTGGTTGCAGCTCCGGTTCCGCGAACGGATCGGCAGCGACTCCGAGAAGCTCAACGAACTGCACGCTGCGAAGAGCAATACGCCGACGATGGGCGGCCTGTTCGTCATGGGAGCCGTCGCGCTGGCCACGCTGATGTGGGGCGACCTGTCAAACGTTTATGTGATGCTCGGCTTGGCCACGACGATCGGCTTTGGAGCGTTGGGTGCTGCCGACGATTGGATCAAGCTGCGAACTTTGCGCAACGGGTTGAAGTCCGGTACCAAGTTGGCCTGGCAGATCGTTCTGTCATTGAGCATCGCGGTAGTCTTGCTCTACCAGCAGAAAGGCCTTCCGCAGCAGTGGGAAGTCATCTGGCCGATTGGCAACGTCGGCGTGTCACTCGGAACGCTGTGGATCTTCTGGGGAATTCTGGTGATGGCCGGTAGTTCAAACGGAGTGAACTTGACCGATGGCCTCGATGGTCTCGCCAGCGGTTGCACGATCTTCTCCGGATCGGCCTTCACCGTGCTGGTGTACCTCGCCGGACACAAGACGTTGTCGGATTACCTCAGCATCCCACACATCCCCGGCGCAGGCGAACTGGCGATCGTGATCGGAGCGTTAGTCGGCGCGATGCTCGGCTTTCTGTGGTTCAACTGTCACCCGGCCCAGGTCTTTCTGGGCGACACCGGCTCGCTGCCAATCGGCGCGTTGCTGGGCTTGGCCGCGCTCGTGACCAAACAAGAGTTCTTGCTGGTCGTCGTTGGCGGTGTGTTCGTGATCGAAACACTCAGCGTCATTGCTCAAGTCGGCTGGTTCAAATGCACCGGTCAGCGAATGCTGCGCTGCAGCCCGCTCCACAACCACTACCTCTTCGCAGGACACCACGAGATGAAAGTCGTGGTTCGCTTCTGGATCATCGCCGCCCTGCTGGCCTTGATCGCTCTGGCGAGCTTAAAGATTCGGTGAACCTTTCCTGACACCCTTTCTTCATCCCACTCTTTCTTCGTTTGGAGGAAACCATGTCCAAAAAGCCTGTCTGGCGTGTCCTCGGGTTGCTTCTCTCGATCTGTCCAACGGGAGGTTGCACGATCGACCCTGGTTCTTGGGGCGGGGACGGGCCAGCCTACACCCTCGATCCCTCCAAAATTGGAACAGGTCAACCGGCCATCACTCAGGAGGATGACGCCCACTATTGGAACGGCCAGTCGATGGATCACCACACCCGCCGATGACTCGGAGAGAACGAAGGGTCTGCTCGCCGAAAACGAATCCAGGCGTTATGAGAGTTCAGATCGCCGCGCAGCGGCGAAGAAGGACTCGACAGCCAGGGCATGCCAGTTTGTCGGATTAGGCAATCTGTAGCCCGACCCCTCGTGGGTCGAGTGATTCGTGATTCACCGACGATTTCAATGACAACTTGAATCGTCCGACCCACAAGGGGTCGGGCTACAGTCCGCGCAGCTTCACAAATTGGCTGGCCCTGCTCGACAGCCACGGCGAGCGATCATTCGGACCAGAACGAGTAAAGACGTGCATTGTGCAACGAAAAACGCAGGCTCACCGACTTTCCTTGGAGGCTGCCCAAGTTGCCTGACTTCCAACGAAGCACCGCGCGAGGTTGGTCTCCCGTGATTGGTTCGGAGACGGCAACGATCTGGTTGGCACCATCCAACACCGTCACATCAACGCCGCCGGAGGTGGCATCGGCATTCACATGCAGCGACGATCCCGCGAACACAAACGGTTTCGACAGCAGCGTGCCTGGTTTCTCGCCCGCATCGAGCGAAATAAAACCGTCTCGACGTAGCACGGCCAGGCACACGGCACCCACGTCACGGTCCCTGCCGGGCATCACGACAGTTTTGCCATCGGGATACGTTCCGATGTACGTGAAATTGGCGCGGTATTTCAGTCCTGTGTAGTAGAACCACAGCTCGTCATCCTTCACCACCGGAGCGGATGGCGGCAAGATTTGCGTCAGATCGTAAGCACCACTGTCCAGACGCGACGGCCCAATGAACGTCTTGCGATCGCCCAGCCGAACCCAGGACTTCAAGTCACGGCTACAGGCCAGTTGGATCAGATGAAAACCGTCGGTGTTCGGATAGTTCGGCACTGGTCCGGTCGCGTGAAACATCGCGGGCAAACCGACGTAAATTCCTTCGTAGTGAAACACTCCCATGTTGTAGACATCGACGTTGCGCGACTGCGGGGCGTTGTAGAGCGTCTGCGGCAACGTCGGGTCGGCGGAGCGCGCTTGAATGTTCTCGACGCCGAATTCCTGGTCCCGCTTGTCGGCGTGGAACACGATGCCGTGGTCACTCCACGTCTTGAAATCTCGGCTGGTGGCCATCGCAACCGCTCGCCCGAATGGACCGCCGCGCTTGACCGAGTGGATAAACAGACCCTCGCGTGGATCGTAACTGAAATTGCCTTCGTCGCTGCTGGGGACGGCCGGCACATCCAGTTTCGTCCAATGCACCCCGTCCGGAGAAACTGCAAAGCCTGCATTGAGCAGTGATGCCTTGAAACGCCGTGCCGGATCGGGGTCGTGCGGATCGTAGACCGCATGATCGATCCGCAGGTTGGGCTTGGGGCCGGTCGTCCAATGCAAGCCGTCGCTGCTCACCCGCAACGGTTCATCGGTGCTCATGACCCACAATTTGAAGTGCTTGGCTTCAGGATCCCACACCGGGGCCATCCGCGTTTGAATGGCCTGAGTCGGATTGGCACTCCGAACGACCGCGCCCCGCTTATGCGGTTGATGCATCGTCCGCTCGAGATTCTCGATCTTCGCAATCGCGGCGTCATCCAGAAACAGTTGCCGCTGTTCGATGGGAATATTCCGGGCATCTTCGGCATCAGCGACTTGCCACGGTCCAAGCAACAGAGCGAGCAGCAACGCGCGGTTCACGCACCAGCGATTGTCATTCAACATTTGAGATTCTCTCATCATGCGTCATCCGTTTTTTTTTCAAAGGATATGTGAGACGATCCAGCGGCGAGTATATACCTCGCACGGGGTGTCACGAGAGGTTTGGCGAGCGGCAGGGCGTCAGCCCTCCGAGTCAAAACAGATGGAATCACTCGGAGGGCTGACGCCCT
>SYJG01000280.1 GCA_005798445.1 Planctomyces sp. | reverse complement strand
GTCAGCCCTCCGAGTCAAAACTGATGGAATCACTCGGAGGGCTGACGCCCTGCCGCTCGCCATAAACATCTCAGTTGAGGACGCGTGGGGTATCACATCTTCCGCACCTGCTTCGCGCCGTCAAGCCGCGCGGCGGGGGACTGCTCAAATCTCCCTCTCCCCTTGGGAAAGGGCAGTGGCGAGGGAGCCAAGCGTTGCGGAATCCCTCATCCGGCCTTCGGCCACCTTCTCCCAAGGGGAGAAGGAACGAATTGGATCGCGAGACGAAACGGCTGGAGTCACTTCTTTCGAGACATTGTCGACCGTGACCGATAGACTGTGCCGCGAATCTTTCGGTGCCGGCAAGTCGCCGCACGACACACTGGCCAGGGTTACTCCGCCATGAAAGTTGACGATTTTTTGAAAGCCGATTTGAATCGTCGGCAGTTCTTGGGCCGCAGTGCTCAGAATGCGGCCGGGGTCGCCGCCGGTATGGTCGGTTTGGCGGGAGCCGCCGCGTTGGCCAAAGGGGCGGCGTCCGAGCGAATTCGCCTGGCCGTGATTGGCGTCCGAAATCAGGGCAAGGCCTTGGCGAGCGGCTTCGCGTCGCTGCCGGATGCGAGTGTCGTGACGCTCTGCGATGTCGATGAAAACCACTTGCCCGCTGCGGTCCAAGCGGTTCAGAACGTTCAGGGGACGTCTTCCAAAACGGAACGAGACTTCCGCCGAGTGCTCGACGATCCGAAGGTCGATGCGGTCGTGATTGCGACGCCGGATCATTGGCATGCATCGATGACGGCTCTGGCCTGCGAGGCGGGCAAGGACGTGTACGTCGAGACTCCGGCCTGTCACTTCGGTGGCGAGTCGGCTCGGATGATCGAGACCGCTCGAGCAAATCATCGAATTGTCGGCGTTGGCTTGCCGCAGCGGAGCGGCCAGCATTTTCAATCGGCGATCCGGTTGGTGCAGAGTGGGCAGCTCGGGCAAGTCACGCTCGCGAAGGCGTGGTTCGTGCAGCGACGTCAGCCGCTCGCGCCGGCTCTGCCTGCCGAGCCACCAGCCGGAGTCGATTTTGAATCGTGGCTCGGTCCCGCGCCCCAGCGGCCGTTCCTGGCGAATCGCTTTCACTATCACTGGCGTTGGTTCTGGGAACACGGCAGCGGAGAACTCGGAGCGTGGGGTTCGCAGTTGCTCGACGTCGCCCGGTGGGGGCTGGATGTCGCTTGGCCTCAGCGGGTCGCCTCGACGAACGGCCGTCGGGTCATCGCGGACGAAGCTGAGACTCCCGATGCGCTACAGGTGCAATTCGACTGCGGCGACAAGACGGTGATTTGGGAGCATCGTACTTGGAGCAATCATGCTCCAGAAGGTCGCACAGCGGCGGTCGCGTTCTTCGGCGAGCGTGGCACGTTGGTCGTCGATCGTGGCGGCTGGAAGGTCTACGACTCGAAGGAGCCGCTGACGTCCGACTCCAGCGAACTGGCGTTGCCGCATCTCGCAGACTTCCTTGCGGCCGTGAAGGAGCGTCGTGCTCCGGCAGCGGATTTGAAGACTGGCACGGTCTCGGCGGGTTGGGGACAGCTCGCAGCGGTCTCACATCGCGTGGGCCGTGAAGTGCTGGTCGATGATGCCGGTCAACCGCGCGGTGATGACGCGCTGGCTTTGTGGCAACCGGAAGTAGGTCAGTCTTTCTAGGCTGACCCGATGAGCGATTTTTGACGTTGTGCAGTTTGACGTCTTATGGTTGCTCCCCACCGACCTCGCGTCGGTGGGGACGGGACTCGAAGTTGATCACTCAGTGCGTCAAAAGGCGCAACTTCAAAATGAACGATCGAGGTCGATGGGCCATTCGGGTCAGGCTTGAAAGCCTGACCTACGTTATTGGTCTTCGTCTCGCGCTGGCGTCCCGGTCACTTCAGACACCGAGTCGTTGTCATTCCAGCCCAGCTTGTGATAGCGGCGACTCTGATTGAGGTGGTTGTAGGCGTTCGCGACGTCGATCAACTCTCCGGACACCGCGTGCGAAACTTCGGTCAGACCCACGACCATCGCCAAGCAGACGATCGTCGAGATCAAAATCAATTCCGAGGTGACGACAAAACCCTGCTCGTCGTCCAGCAGTTTCTTGAAGAGCGGCAACATCATGGACCTCGCCAGAAAACAGATTCGTGAAGGGATCGCGATCGGCATCGCCGTCCGCCAATTGAAGGCTTGCCATCGAACGGGCAACTCTAGACCGTGATTCGGGGACTTGACGACAGGCCGAGAGGGCCACAGCGACATCGCGGGCCGGTTGCAACGATTGCTCCCATTAAGCCATCGCAGCGTGGCTGCTCGCCACCGGGCGCGATACCGTATCAGCCAACGTAGGTCAGCCTTTCCAGGCTGACCCGATCAAAAAACGATGCGGTTGAAGCGTTCGCGTCAGGCTGGAAAGCCTGACCGACTAGCTCGGAGACTCACATGGCTCGTCCCGCCACTCGCCGTCAGTTCCTCAAGACGAGTGCCGTCGTCGGCACGTCGCTGTTTGCCGCTCCCGCGATCCTGCGGGCGAAGAATCTCAACGAGAAGCTGAACGTCGCTTGCATCGGCGTCGGTGGCCGAGGTGGCGCACACTTGCCGGCACTGGCCGACGAAAACGTGACGGCGATCTGCGATGTCTTTGAGCCGACGCTCGGCAAGGTCAGCGAGAAGTATCCGCAGGCGAAGAAGTTCGCCGACTTTCGCAAGCTGTTCGATCACGACCGCGACTTCGATGCCGTCGTCGTCAGCACCTGCGAGCACACGCACGCCTTCGCGACCTATCCGGCGTTGTTGCTCAACAAGCACGTTTATTGCGAGAAGCCACTGACGCACAACATTTGGGAAGCACGGCAGATTCGCGAGACCGCTGGCCGTGTGAAGGTCGCCACGCAGATGGGAATTCAGATTCACTCGGGAGAGAACTACCGCCGCGTCGTCGAGCTGATTCAAGCCGGTGCGATCGGCCCGGTGCGTGAGGCTCACGTCTGGGTCGGCCGAGCGTGGGGACGACAAAGCGCGGAGGACGCCACGAAATACAATGACATCGTCCATGTCGAAGAACGTCCGACCGAAATTCAACCAGTCCCGCAGGGATTGGATTGGGATTTGTGGCTCGGCCCTGCGAAACCTCGTCCGTTTCACAGCGTCTATTTTCCGGGACCAAAGTGGTATCGCTGGTGGGATTTTGGCAGCGGCACGATGTCGGACCTCGGCAGTCACTGGAACGACCTGCCGTTCTGGGCGCTGAAGCTGAAAGCTCCGCTGACGGTCGAAGCGTCCGGCCCTCCGCCGCATGCGGAACTTGCTCCAGCCTCGATGCAGGCGACCTACGAGTACGGCCCGCGCGGTGACATGCCGGCCGCCAAAGTGACGTGGCATCAAGGAGTCAACAAGCCGGCAATCTGGACCGACGGCGGCATCCCCAAATGGGACAGCGGAGTACTTTTCATCGGCGACAAGGGGATGCTGCTATCCGACTACGGCAAACACGTCTTGCTGCCGGAAAAGGACTTCGACGGCTATCAACGTCCAGCGCCGTCGATTCCGAAATCTCCCGGCCTCATGCACGAGTGGTTGATCGCCTGCAAGACCGGAGCACAGACGACGTGCAACTTCGAGTACTCCGGTTGGCTGACCGAGGCCAATCATCTTGGCAATGTCGCGTATCGGCTCGGCAAGAAGATCAAGTGGGACGCCGCCGAATTGAACTGCCCGAACGCTCCCGAAGCGGATCGCTTGATCCGCCGCGAGTACCGTCCCGGCTGGTGTCTGTGTTGACCGGCAAGCGAGGAGATCCGTTGATATCGTCTGCTCGCCAAAATTCTGCGAAACATGATCGTGCTTGGTGACATGTGGATGTGCCTGAGCACTCGCGGGTTCGGCGATGTTGGAGGGGAGACAGTTTTCACAAGCGGCGGAGAATCGGCCAATTGGACGAAGCGATGTCGATCTTGGAATGGGTCAGCCTGGAAAGGCTGACCTACACGATCTCGTCGATGACCCGCCCTTCAAGGAACGTCAGGCGTTCGTCGCGGCCGAGGTGCGGGTACGTCAGTTGATGCTGATCGAGGCCGAGTTGATGCAGGATCGTCGTGTGGATGTCGCGGAAGTGGTACGGCTTCTCGACCGCTTTGAGTCCGATCGCGTCCGTCGCTCCGACGACTTGGCCGCCGCGAATGCCGCCGCCGGCCATCCACATCGAAAATCCAAGATTGTGATGATCGCGGCCCCCGGTCGGAGATTGCGCATCCGGCGAGCGTCCGAATTCGCCGCCCCACAGCACTAGCGTGCTGTCGAGCAGTCCGCGCAGTTTCAAATCCTTGAGCAACCCGGCCACCGGCCTGTCGGTTTCGGCCGCTTTGCGGAGGTGATTCTCTTCGATGTCGCCGTGAGCGTCCCACTGCATGTTGCCCGGCCCGCCACCAGAGACGACACAGGTGAAGCGGACGCCGTTCTCAACGAGCTTCCGCGCGAACAAACAGCGTCGGCCGTAGTCATTGGTCGGCTCCGAACCAATGCCGTAGAGGTCGAGCGTTTCTTGCGGCTCGCGCGAGAGGTCGAACACTTCCGGAGCTTCGGTCTGCATTCGGAATGCGACGTCGTAGGCGTTGATGCGCGCATGAAACTCTTCGTCGGCGGGATCGAGCGAAGACTCATTCAAGTTGCGCAGGAACTGCAACGTGCGGCGACGTTGCTGAGCCGTGACGTGCTTGGGCAAATCCAAATTGAGCACCGGGCGATCCCCCGGACGAAACATCGTCGGCTGATAGACGGCTGGCAGAATCCCGTGCGCGTACATCGGCTGGCCCGCTTCGAGTGCTCCCTTCGGATCGGGCATCACGACGTAGGAGGGCAGCGATCGGGTCTCCGCGCCCAAGCCGTACAGGAGCCACGAACCCATGCTGGGGAAGCCCGGCACGACGCGTCCGGAGAACAGCTCGTACTGCGCCGCCGAGTGGACCACGCTGTCTCCGTAGCACGACCGCAGCACCGCGATATCGTCGATGCAGGTCGCCGTGTGCGGGAACAAATCGGACACCTCGATGCCGCTCTCACCGTACTTGCGAAACGTCCGCTTGGTCCCCAGCAGCCGAGCGTCCGTGTGAACGAACTGGTACTTCGCCTCGCCAAATTCCTCCGGCCGCCGCTGCCCGTTGAGCTTGTTGAGCAGCGGCTTCGGATCAAACGTCTCGACATGGCTCGGCCCACCAGCCATGAATAGGAAGATCACCGAACTGGCCTTCGCCGGGAGATGCGGTCGCTTCGCCGCCAACGGATTCGTGGTTGCCGCGCGAAGTTGCTCATCGTTCAGCAACGACGCCAGCGCCAGTCCGCCGAACCCGCAACACGCCTCGCGCACAAACTCCCGCCGAGTGCGAGTCACCTGCGAATGACATTTCAGCTTCGGCAGAATCATTGCTGTTTCCCTGCGTCATTTTTCGCCCCACATTTTTCGCCAGTTCAGAAAGCCGGAGCAGGCGAAAAATGTGGGGCGAAAGATAAGACACTCAGCGAGCATTATCGAACATAAATGAACTCGTTGAGGTTGAACATCGCCAGAGCGAACTCACTCAAAGGTTGTTCTTGCAGAAACACGAGCGAGCGCTCTCGTTCTTTCGCGGTCGGAGAACGGCCGAGAGCCAATTGGAACGCTCGGTCGATGGTCTTGGCTTGATCGCGACCACAGTCCCGTTCCAATCGCTTCGCGAAGGCCAGAGCGAGATCGTTTGCCAGCGTGCCGTTGAGTAGCTCCAACGCTTGCGGCGGATGAGTACTCGATTCTCGCCGAGCACAACTGGTCTGCAACGCGGGAGCATCCAAGTTCTCGAAGAACGGCAGACGCAGATTGCGTTTGGCGATCAGGTAAACCGATCGCCGATCGTGCTCGGTCACGTCGGAGGTGATCGCCCATTGCGACGGCTTGTAGAGCAGGTTCACCATCTCAGGATCGACAGGGACGATGACGCTCGGCCCCCCAAACTTTGAGTTGATCCGTCCTGAGACGGCCAGCATCGCGTCCCGGATTTCCTCTGCGGAGAGGCGGCGCGGTCTGGGAGGGCGAGGCTCCCGCCGAGCCGCGTGCGGGGTGTCCGGCGTCAATTGCGGCTTGGCGGGAGCCTCGCCCTCCCGTTGATACGCCTCACTCAGCACCATCAACCGATGCAGCGGCTTCAATCGCCAGCCGTTGTCGATCAGCGACGCGGCCAGCCAATCGAGCAGCTCTGGATCACTCGGCTTCTCCCCCTTGAAGCCAAAGTCATTCGCGGTCTTCACGAGGCCGACGCCGAAGTGTTGTTGCCAGAGACGATTGACGATGACCCGCGCGGTCAGTCCGCCTGCGGCGGATTCCGGAGACGTCAGCCATTTCGCCAACTGCGAGCGCGGCTGTGTCTCGCCGGGCGAGAGTTCAGTGACGTCCTCCGCGACCAGCACGCTCAGCGGTCGCGGATGGACCGGTTCCCCTTTGTTTTCCCACACGCCACGTTTCAAGACGTGGATCGCGGTGCGTTTCGCGAAGTCATTGTGAGTGGCGGGGATCGTCGGCAGCGGCGCGGGAAGTTTGTCTTCCAATTCTTCCACGAGCAGCGCGAGCCGATCTTTCTCGGCGGCGTCGGTCGCATCCTTGGCCAGCTTCTGCAAGCGAGCAATTTCGTCCTTGCCCTTCGTGGTTTCCGTTTCCCAGACCCGTTGCTCATCGGGCGTTGCTAGCACGATGTTGTGCTCATCCGTCGCCGCGAGGTACGCCTGCAAGCGGTAATAATCCTTTTGAGTGATCGGCTCCAGTTTGTGGTTGTGACAGCGAGCACACCCGACCGTCAGGCCGAGAATCGCTGAACCGAGAATGTCCGTCCGCTCGGTGAGCACTTCGTTGCGACTGAGCGCGATGTCGGTGTTCCCCGCGTTCCGTCGCACCGGGCCGAGCCGATAAAAGATCGACGCGGTCAGACACTCGCGGTTCTCCGGTTCGATCTCGTCACCGGCGAGTTGCTCGGTGAGGAACCGATCAAACGGCTTGTCCTTGTTGAACGAGTCGATGACGTAATCGCGATACCGCCACGCCCCGGGAATGTGCCGGTCGTACTCAAACCCTTCGGTCTCGGCGTACCGCACGACATCGAGCCACTGCTGCGCTGCCTTCTCGCCAAAGTGCCGACTGGCCAGCAACCGATCGACAACCTTTTCGTAGGCGTCGGCCGACTCATCCGCGACGAACGCCGCGATTTCTTCCGGCGTCGGCGGCAGGCCGATCAAGTCAAACGTCACTCGCCGAATCAATGTGCGTTTGTCGGTCTCACGAATAATTTCTGGCGAGCCGGAGGGCGTCAGCCCCCGGACATCTTTCGAGCCTCGCAAATCGTCCGAGGGCTGACGCCCATCGGCTCGCCTACGAATCGGCTGAAATGCCCAATGCTTCCGAGCCACCTCGAACTTGGAATCGTCCGCCTCGGTCGGTTCCCGATCGCGCGGATCGGGTGCACCCATCTCAACCCACTTCTCGAAGTCGGCAATAATCTTGTCCGAGAGCTTCGGTTTTTTCGGGGGCATCGCCATGCCTCCTTCATGCCGAATCGCCTGAATCAACAAGCTCTCGCCACTCTTCCCGGCCACCACCGCCGGCCCGCTATCCCCGCCGCGCAGCACGGCCGCTTTGAAATCCAACCGCAAGCCGCCCTTCAACTCATCCGCCTGCCGCGAGTGACACGAATAGCACTGAGCCTGCAGCACCGGCTCAATCTTCTCGCGAAAGAACCGCAGCTTGTCGCCATCGTCGGCAGACACTCTTGAGCACATCGTCCAGACGACACAAATCCCAATCACAACGGCACGCATTCTGAGCCGTAGAGCATCAAACATTGTCGCGTTGAAAGTTCGGTTGCACATGGGATGCTGCCCCAGTTTTCGAGCGGTGACAAATAGCATAGCCGCAGCCGACAACGGTTCGTATCCTCGCGTCATGAACGATTCCTGGCAAAGTTCATCTCCACGACGAATCATTTGGGTTGCCTGTGTCCTCGGCTTGGCACTCTTCGTAGCCTTCGTTTGGCTGGCGACTCACGGCTACCGTGCCGTCGGCTCGATCGACCTTGAGATTCGTTGCGATCCGTCGATTCCAGATGACCTGCGTGTGAGTTATGGAATCGTCCCGAAGCAATTCATCGAACAGACGATTGAAGAGCATCGCCAAGGGCATCCGACGGAGCACCACTTCGATGAAGTCATCAAAACCGAGCCATCGTCAATCTTTTTGACAGTTTGCGAGGTCGGAGTTTTTGGAGGCTCCGCGAATCGCTACCCGGAAAGCGACACGATGCTCGTGGCGTTTGAGTATCCCGACGGACATAGGGACTACCAAACCGTTCTCATTCCTTGGGAGTCAACGGAGCGTCCGGTGCAGATCGTGATTTCGCTTCCGAAACGAGACCATTGAACGTCGTACGCTCGGCGCAGGTCTCCATTCGCGTCATGGCGATCGCGCGTCACTAATTTCGGGAGACCTTCGGTCGGGCAATGGGCGGGGTCGGGAGACCCGCGCCCAGCGCGGATGGCGATGGCTTATGCCTTTGCGCGATGAACGATCTTGTTGACTTGGTCACGATTCGACATGTCCAGCGGGCCGGCTTTCCCCAGCGTTTGACGCACGGCGGGAAAGGCGAAGTAAATTCGCATGAGCGTGTCGAGTGCGCGGTTCTGGATCGCTAACCCCGTCATCCAGCGCGACACGGTTTCCGGTGCGATTCTCAAATGGCTTGCGAACGTGCGCTGTGAAATGCCCAACTGTCCCAACTGCCGCCGAATCTCTGCCGGCGGAAGCAGGCCGATCGTGGACCTCAGACTGGCCGTGATTTGCTCATCGGTGGCCGTCGTGAAGAATTCCTCGCCGCAGGAACGGCACTTGTCGACTTTCAATTTGACGATCGGAAACTTGTGCAGTTTGCCGTCATGTTTCACTTCCGCCTTGTAGGGAATCATGGTGGCCTCGACTGCCACCTTTCCACATTCCGCACAACGGCGCGGGTACGGCTTGGCGGCCAATCGCGAGGACAAGGCTTTGTTATTCATCGTGCATGTTCACAATCGTGATTGTGGGACCGGTCCTGGATTCGTCCAGCACCGTTTCGAGGTAGACGCGGCGTTCGTCAATCGTCAGCCGAAAATCGAAATGAAATTCATAGCGATCTCGATACCGCTCGCGACGTTCCCGAACTTGGTCGATCTCTCGGCCCGCCTTCAGATGCTCGTGAAGCAACTTCGCGATCGATTTCTGAGTCTGTCCTGCCAACTCTTTTCGCAACCATTCGGCCGGAAGTCGCTTCCAGACGACAAAACCCTCCGCCCGCCATTCGCTCAACGCCTCGCGAAACAGAGCCAGCAGGTTCGAGTCTGTGAGTCGCGCCATCACCCCTCGCTCCTGTCGGCCAACCAATTGGAACAGATTTGTGATGTGCTCCGACAGTAGGCTCACAATTGAGGTACGTCAATCGGTTCCACCATCGGTTTCTACAACGTCAGGCCCCACGCACGAGCTCTCGAATCGGTTCTTCGGTTTCGACGAGGTGCATGGGGCGACCGGAGCGGTCGGGGAAGGTGACGTGTTGGCTGTCGATGCCGCGCGGCTGGTGGCCGCCGCCCATCAGGACGCTGAAGGTGTGACCCCAGTGGTCTCGGCCGGCGACGTCATTCATCCGACAAATCACGCAAATGTCATCGGCTGGATTTCTTAACTTGTTCACGCAGTTCATTCAGTTCCTCACGCAGACGTTGGACTTCGTGACGCAGATCGTCGAGAGGCTCAGCATCCGAAACGTGCTTGCGATCCCAATCCGCGTTGTGGAGGGGGATGGGTTCGGCATGTTTGCCCTTCTTCGGCGAGTGCCGCGGCTTCGCGATCCTTTTGTGAAATTGCTGGCGTTCACGGTCCATTGTATCTGCCTTGTGAGCCAACTCCTCGGCGATGTCATGGAGTCCGGCGGCATTCAGATTCTCGACCGCGACGCGGATGTGCTTGATGCGCAGCCCCATTTCCTCCACAGGCTTCTGCGGGTGTTTACCGGTGTGCTTCGGAGCGATCTTCTGTTCGCCGTGCTCGCGCAAGTTGGCCAACTCGTGTTCCGTCGCGGCACGGAGTTTTCGCAACTCGGCGAGAGCCTCTTCGTTCTTTGACTGCTCTGCGTGCTGCTCCTTCTCGGCCAACGCTTTGAGGTGCTGCTGCAACTCGTTTTCACGGTTGGGCGCTTTCTCCGATTTTGACTCGTGCTTCTGAGCCGCCTGCAACAATTCTTTGACGTGACGGTACAGCTTTTCGGCCTCCTCGTCGCGGCCTTCTTTCGCCGCCCGTTCGGCCTCGTTCTGCACGGCCTTCGCTTTGGCACGCAGTTCATCCGCTTCCGACGACCAAGCCGCCGCGCTCACGCAGACCACCAGAACCATCGACGCCAGTGTCCAAACGAGGTTTCGCATCTTAAGGCCTCCGGAAATGGGAAGAACGAATCGGGGCGAGAATCGTATCCAGCATCGGCCAACATGGCATCCGAAATCCGGCGGACAGACACGGCTGGCTCATTCGATCGTGTTTGGCAAACTGTAGCCCGACCCCTTGTGGGTCGAGTGATTCCAGATTCGACGGTCGTTTTGGAAAACATCGAATCCTCCGACCCACAAGGGGTCGGGCTACAGACCGTTCGCCAGCGAACGGTGGACAGCTCACCGCAGTCCCAGTAGCGGCAGCGAGTCGCGTTGGATCAGCCGTTCGATCGCCTCGTGGCTGAGTCGCGGCAGCGCGGTGCCGGCCAGCATGTCGTTGAGTGTCCGCAAGCCATCGACCGTCGCGTTGACCGTCGTGAAGGGATAGTCCGTGCCGAACAGCACCTTGTCCCAGATGCCGTATTCCTGCACGAGCATCAGGCTGTGATAGAACTGAAACGGGCGGTAATGCAGCGCACTGATGTCGCAGAAGACGTGCGGATGCTTGCGAGCGGTGACGATCGCCTCCCCCTCATATGGGTGGCCGAGGTGGGCCATGATGATCCGCACTTCCGGGAATCGCGTGGCGACGACATCCAGATGTCGAGGCAGCGTGCATTCCAGTGGCGCTTGCGCGACGAACGTCGTCCCCGTGTGCAGCAACACCGGCAGGCGATGCTCGGTCGCGTATTGCCAGAGCGGATCAAGCCGCGACTCATCGGGCCGAAAGCCGGCGTACATCGACAGCAGCTTGATGCCACGCAACCCCAACTCCTGATGTCCGAATCGCAATTCGTCTTCCCAACCGGGCTGCGTTGGATCGACCGACAAGAATCCGATCAACCGCGCCGGATCGGCAGCGACGTACTTCGCGACGTAACGGTCATCGACCCACAAGCCGCTCAGTTTCGCTTTGCCTCCGAAGACGATTGTGATCGTGTCATCCGGCGCGGTTGCTCGGTAGGCGTCGTAGGTCACGGTCAGGTCCATTTCGACGCCGGCCTTCGCTCGCTTGGCTTGCTGGCGGAAGTCGTCGCTGAAGTGCGCGGGGTACTCCCAGGCGTGACTGTGAACGTCGATGATCATGGGAGGTTCCTTTCCTTTGGACTGCGACGACCCAAGTCGTCGCTTTCCAAGACACATTGGTGACAGTATCGACTGCTGCCCCTTGAATCAGGCGTTTTGAAAAGCGGTGACTTTGGTCACCGCACTCCAAATGATGATTGTCGCACCGCGAGCAGCGTCTGTTCGAGGAACGGTCGGACGAGCCGTTCGAGCCATTCGAACTCGATCAAGAAGGCGTCGTGGCCGTAAGCGCTTTCCAGTTCGATGAACGTCACATGTCGGCCGGCTTCGATCATGGCTCGGACGAGTTCTTTGCTTTGAATCGTCGGGAACAGCCAGTCGGACGTGTAACTGGTGACGAGGAACCGCGCGTTCGTTTGGCTGAGTGCTTGGGCGACCGAGCCACGGCCTTCGGCGAGGTCGAAGTAGTCCATCGCTCGCGTCAGATAGAGGTAACTGTTGGCATCGAATCGTTCGATGAAGCGTTTGCCCTGGTGGTGCAGATAGCTTTCGACTTGAAATTCGATCTGTCGCATCATGTCGTACGAGAGGCGGTCGCCGACTTGCAGGCGGCGGCTGAATTTCATTTCGATCGAAGCGTCCGACAGGTAGGTGATGTGCGCGACCATGCGAGCCAGTGCGAGGCCGACGTTCGGTCCTTGTGGCTTGTCGTAATACTGCCCGCTGTGAAAGTTCGGGTCGGTGCAGATCGCTCGGCGGCCGACCGCATTGAAGGCGATCCCTTGAGCCGTCAGCTTCGCGGCCGTCGCCATGCAGACGGCCGATTGAATCATCGCCGGATACCGAGCCGCCCACTCCAGCACTTGCATCCCGCCGAGACTGCCGCCGACGACCGACAGCAGCTTCGTGATGCCCAGCGACCGGACCAGCTCGGCGTGAACCTCGACCATGTCACCGACGGTCATGAATGGAAAGTTGAGCCCGTAGGCTTCGCCGTTCTGCGGGTTGAGACTGCGCGGGCCCGTCGTCCCCTGACATCCGCCGAGCACATTCGCGCAGATCACGAAGTACCGATTCGTGTCGAGCCCTTTGCCGGGGCCGACGAACTCATCCCACCAACCCGGCTTGCGATCCTGTGGCGTGTGCCAGCCAGCGACGTGAGCGTCTCCGGTCAGCGCGTGACACACGAAGATCGCGTTGTCCTTTTGTGGACTGAGTTCGCCGTAGGTCTCGTAGGAAACCGTGACCGGCCCCAACTCGCCGCCGCCGGCCAGTCGCAGCGGGTTCGGCGGTACAAAAAGCGTCGCGGAGCGTTTCTCGACGAACCCGACCGAATTTGGTCCGGGTACAATCGGCTCGCCGCTGTCTCGCAGTTCTCCGCTGTCTGTCGCCATGAAGTCCTCTCGTGAAGAGGCGGCAGTGTAACGCGCACAGAATCCGTCTGCCGCGCACGGCGAGCGGTTGGGCGTCAGCCCACCGAGTCGGTTTTTTCTTGACGGAGATTCTCGGAGGGCTGACGCCCTACCGCTCGCCGTCTTTGGGAGGCGAGACGTTGATGCGGTTCATGGCTTCGGCAATGCCGGAGCGGACCCACAATTCGACGCCATCCGCCGCGCAGACAATCGCGTGTTCCATGTCCGGCTGCTCGGACTTCGCGAACCGGGACAGCACGAAATCGGCTGAGTCCATCTGCCCCGGAGGTCGGCCGATCCCGATTCGCAGTCGGGCGTACTCCTGCGTCCCCAACTGATTCTGGATGTCTCGCAGCCCCTTCTGGCCGCCGTCGGAACCAGACGCTCGCATCCGCAACTGGCCGAGCGGCAAGTTCAAATCATCCGAGATCGCCAGCAAGTCTGTCGGCGAAAGTTGAAAGAACTCGAGACACTGCCGCACGCTGCGGCCGCTGAGATTCATGAACGTCAGCGGTTTGAGCAACCACAGTTTTTCTCCGCTGAGTTCCAGTTCCCAAGTCTCCGCCTCAAACTTGATCCGCGGCTTCGGGAGCACGAATCGGCGCACGAGTTCGTCGATCACGTCGTACCCGACGTTGTGCCGAGTCCGCGCGTAGCGATCTCCAGGATTGCCCAAGCCAACGATGACTTTCATGCGATTCATTCACCTCGCGCCACGAGGTCCAGCAAGTAGCGGCCGTAGCTGTTGTTTTTCATCGGTTCGGCCAGCTTGCGGACCTGCGCGTCGTCGATCCACTTCATGCGCCAGGCGATTTCTTCCGGGCAGGCGATCTTCAATCCCTGTCGAGTCTCCAGCACATGCACGAACGTGCTGGCCTCGATCAGCGACTCGTGAGTCCCCGTGTCGAGCCACGCCGAGCCGCGGCCAAACGTCTCGACTTGCAGCTCGCCTCGTTCGAGGTACACGCGGTTGAGGTCGGTGATTTCCAGCTCG
>SYJG01000279.1 GCA_005798445.1 Planctomyces sp. | reverse complement strand
TCCTTCAAAATCGCGAATTGCCGCTCCGACACCACCACCTTCGCCGCCTTCCCTGGCATGACACACCTCCTTGACCAAGTCCGCAGAGTTGAGTCAAAAATGGCGTCTGGTGGTAGATCAACTTTCGATGGCGGCACTAGCTCGTTTGCGGAAGCGACAGTGACTCAGACCATCACTGTCTCGTTGACGACTGATGCGGCTTTGGGCGCGGGCGACACGATGAGTGTCCTTGTCAGCGATCTCTTAACTGGAGATGCCCTTTCAGTCACCGACTACAACGCGTTTGCCGCGACTGTGGTGACCTTTACCGATGCAGATGTCTTGGCCGCAGGCACTGTCTCGAAGACCGTTTCCGTTGACCTCCTTACGGATGCCCTGGCCGAAGAAGATGAAACGATCGACTTCAACCTGTCGGGTGCGGTGGCTTCCGATGGTGGTGATACTGCCCTCGTTGGTGCGCCGTCCATCCACACATTGACGATTTTGGATAACGACGCGGTCACCGGAACGTTTGCGTTTGCCGTGGCAGCCGGCTCGATTCTTGAAAACGCGACGCCGACTTACGACATCACCATCAACCTGACGACGGACTTCGCGTTGCGTTCCGGCGACACCATGAGCGTCGATGTCAGCGACCTCCTCAGTGGAATCGCGACTTCCGGGGTCGATTACTCCGCGTTTGGTCCAATCACCGTGACTTTCACCTCGGCGGATGTCAACGGAGCACCCGTGGGCACACCTAACACACAGACCTACTCGAAGACCGTTTCGGTCACCATTCTCGAAGACCTCATCATTGAGGGAGATGAAACGATCGACTTCGACTTGTCGAACGATACCGCGAGCAACGTGTTGGACGCTGTGAGCGTTGCTGCTGTCAATCCTGGTGAAAGCGTGACCCACGAGGCGACGATTACGGATGAAGACGTGACGACGGTGTCGATCTTCGCTTCAGACCCGAGCGCCGATGAGGCCGTTGCAGCCGACGGGCAGTTCACGGTGTCTCTGGGTGGCGGAATCGTCGCCGCCTATCCCGTGGAAGTGTTCTACACGGTGACCGGGACGGCCCTGCCAGGCGGTACCGACTACACGACCTTGCCTGTCAGTGTGATCATTCCCGCCTTCACCTCATCCGCGGTGATCAATGTGACGGGCATCAATCCAGATGCGCTCTACGAAGGTTCTGAGACGATCATCTCCACGCTGACGCATGTGGATCCCGTGTTCGCGCTCACCGTGGTTGTGGCGGACCCCGATTCCGCCACCGTGACGATCGTGGACGACGACCCAATCCCAACGATCTCGATCGCGGATGCCGTCACCGTCGTGGAAAATGCCGGCACTCAAACTTTTGTGGTGACGCTTTCCGCGATCAGTGGCCTGGACGTGGTGATCGGCTATCAAACGCTGAATGGAACGGCATCCGCTCCGGCCGACTTCGTCGGCACGAGCAGTGGCACATTGACGATCCCGGCTGGCTCCCTTTCTGGGAATATCATCGTGACCATTAACGATGATCTCATCGACGAGCCAACCGAGAGCTACTCGGTGAAACTGTATAGCGCCACCAATGCCACATTCGGCGATCCGCTCGCCGTGGGAGAGATCCTCGACGACGACCCGCCGCCCACAATCAGCATCAATAACCCGGCGGCCGTCGTGGAAGGGAGCAGTGGCAAAACCAAAATGACCTTTACGGTCTCGCTCAGCGCTCCCAGTACGCACACCGTGACAGTGAAATACGCCACGGCCAACGGAACCGCACTAGCCGGGCCGGACTACAATGCGAAGAACTCGACACTCATCTTCTTGGCCGGCGAGACCATCAAAGAGATCTCGATCCTGCTCGTTGGTGACAAAATCGACGAAAACAACGAAGCGTTCACGGTCGTCTTGAGTGCCCCAACGAATGCCACCATCGCGCCCGGCATGGGCACGGGCACAGGGACGATTACGGACGATGATGCCGCACCCAATGTGACCATCAATGACGTTTCGGTGTCTGAGGTCAACACACCGGGAACCTCGACCGCCAAGTTCACGGTCACGTTGTCGGCTCCGAGTTCTTTCCCAGTGACCGTGCCATACTCAACCTCCGCCGGCACTGCCACCAGTGGAACGGACTTCACCGCCATCCCGGTGACCAATTTGGTAATTCCAGCAGGATCAACGACCGGGACGATCAGTGTCACCGTCACGGGCGACAATCTGGCGGAAGTGAGCGAGACGTACAACGTCAACTTGGGCGTCGCGACCAATGCAACCGTCACTGATCCTCTGGGGATTGGGACGATCGTTGACAACGATGCGAAGCCCAGCATCTCGATTACCGCTCTGCCAGCCGTGGCCGAAGTCGCGGCCTCTCCGAATGTCTTCAAGGTGTCACTGTCGGCGATCGCTGGTAGCAATGTGACGGTCCTGTTCTCCACAGCGAATGGCTCCGGTGCGGCGGCCGCGATCGCGGGAGTCGGCAATGATTACACCGCTCAGACAGCAACTCTGGTCACGATCCTGGCGGGAAGTCTCTTTACGAATGTCCCGGTCGGCATCCTGCACGATACCAAGGACGAACCCAACGAGACCTTCTACGGAAAGATCAGCAATGCGACCCTCGGAAACATTGTGACTTCGCAAGCGACCGGGACCATCACGGACAACGATAATCCGCCAGTGATCACGATCGTCAATACTGCCATTGCCGAGGGGAGTGTGATCGGTGCCACGACACTGATGACGTTTACCATCACCCTGTCAGCGGCCAGCGGAAAGCAGATCACGATGAACTTCGCCACGGCGAATGGAACCGCACTCTCCAGTTCGGACTACACGAACAAGACCGGAACCGTCACCTTCGCCGCCGGCGAGACCGTCAAGATGGTCACTGTTTCGATCAAACAGGACACGACCTTGGAAGGGAACGAAACCCTGCTGTTGAAACTGTCGAATGCGGTCAACGCCACCTTCGGCAATACGACTGGCATCGGCACGATCACCAACGACGACTAACACGACAGCGCACTTTCTTGTTGGAGTTCCGCCTTTAGGCGGTGGTGCAACCGGCTAAAGCCGGGACTCCAGCTCGCAGGTGCGCAGTCGGAATACGGAACGGCCATCTGGACGAACAATGAGCGGGGCTGGCATGCAGCAGCCCCGCTCGATGGTTTTTGGGGTCCAGCGCCGGTCAGGGGCCAGCGACTGTCTCGAAAATCCAACGTTCGCCGTAGCGGTTTCCTAAGTTGGTTGTTTTGGAAATGGGTCAGTTTCGTAGGGCGGGCAATCTTGTCCGTCAAATGAAACGGCGGACAGGATTGTCCGCCCGACAGAATCTTTAGACTGACGCACTATCTACCCGCTAATCAACAAATTCTCCGCTGTACCCGATCGATTTGAGCGACTTGAGCAGTTCGTCGCGCGGCACAACTTGATCGCGCTGTGTGCCGATGGTGGCGAGACGCTCTTCATAATCGACTTGGACGGCAAGCACACCCGGTGCTTGATGCAGGGCCGCGGCGGCCTTGGCCGCTCAGCCATAACACGTCATGCCGACGATTTTGACCTCGGTACGGGTCATGTCCGCAGTGATCTTGTCGTTGCCCGTGCCGATCAATCCGGTGACGGCCTGTGGAAAAAAGAGAAACACGGCAGCCATCAGCGTGACGGTCCACAGCATGATCTTGTTGAACGCCATCATGTTGAACCGCCGCTTGCCGAGGGTCTCGGTGGACGGTGCGCAACAATCGGCCACGGCGTTGGCCGCGCGCCGCGGACGATAGGTGAAGTAGAACGCCATCCCCAGGAAGCCGAACGTGACGACCATGAAGAGTGGCCGATAGGCTTCCAAGGCCGAGGCAATCCCCGCACCGGAGACGCCGACCGCCAGCAACAGCACCGGCAACCAGCAGCAACTCGATGCCATCAGCGCCGAGACGATCGTGCCGACCTTGGCAATCAACTCGCCACGATTGGATAAAGGGACGGAAGGTGTCGTCGTTGCGCCCGGCAACGCCTGCGGTTTCGTCGTTCAACAATTGGCGACGGGCGATGACTGACGTTCGACCTCGCTCGACATGGACTGACTCCTAGGATTTTTGCGATTCGAGTATGACTAACCCGAAACGCCAGCGAGGGCGGGCGCTTCAGTCGGTGTTGTTCTCGCATTCGATGTTCTGTGAAGCGTTCGCTCTCGCTGGCGCTTCGGGTTATTTTGGCTTCTCCTTCACGTCTACATCAAAGCCTTCCTGGACGATTCTCGCGTGCAACTTTTCCACCGTCGTCTGCTGTCGGTCGAAGGTGACTGTCAGCAGGTCATGGTCCCATTCGTCGCGGACCAACTCAACGCCAGGAAGCCCTACCAGGGCCTCTTTGACCCGATTGGGTCAATCTTCTCACATCAACGCCAATCGCTTGCCCATGTCGGTGACGTGGAAGGTCACGGTTTCGGTGCCGGATGTCGGCGACGGATCGGGGGCCGACGAACCACCGCAGCCTGACAATACTGCTGTCAGCAATAGGACCAAGCCAATTTGATATTTTGTTGCCAGCAACAAGGTGCGTACTTGTGGCTCGCCGTGCAAAGTGCCGAGTGCAGAGTGCAAAGTGAAAAATGGAGAGCAGACTGGTTGCCGCTCGTCTTCACTTTGCACTTTGCACTTTGCACTTTGCACTTTGCACTTTGCATTTTGCACTCACTTGAGCTTCGAGTTGGCGTTTCAACTACTTCGACTGTTTTGCATCCACGTCGCACGCGACGCGGAACCCAATCCAGGGATACCGGTTCTTGTGCATCGCTTTCTGTCGGTACGCCGAGCGGCACGCTCGAGCGTCGTCGAGCCACGAGCCGCCGCGGACCACCAAAAAGAAATTGCCGAAGTCATCCGGAAACGTCCCCACTGGCGGACCTCGCGGGTCGGTTTGAGGATTCTCTTCGTACGCTGCTGGATCGTACCAGTCGGCGCACCATTCCGAGACGTTGCCGTGCATGTCGTGCAAGCCGAAGGCGTTGGCCGGATAGGAACCGACCTTGGCCGAGCGGCGCAAATAAGGTCCCGGCTCGGCATCGCCGTAGGGGGTCTTGCCGTTGCAGTTGGCCTTGCGCGATGACAGCGACGCGCCGCCATGAAACGCGGTCACCGTTCCGGCGCGGCAGGCATATTCCCATTGAGCTTCGGTCGGCAGGCGATACTTGCGGCCGGCCGCTTGTTCATCCGGTTGCGCCGACAGCTTACGGCAAAACTCCGCTGCGTGAGTCCACTCCATGTTCTCCATTGGATGATCCGGGCCACCGCCGTTGTTTCCACCGAAAGTCGGTTGAACTTGGCCCCCCATGATCTTGGCGAACTCGGCTTGAGTCACCTCGTAGACGCCCAGGTAAAACGGCTGGGTGATCGACACGTCGTGCTGCGATTCTCCGCGGACTCGTTCCGGCTCAGTGCGCGGCGATCCCATCACAAACTTTCCCGCTGGGATGCGTGCCAGCTTCATTCCGATGGAATTCGTCAGGACATCGATTTTGGACAGCGCGGCGGCCGGTTCGTCCGCGCTTGTTGATTGGGACCAAGCCGCGACCATCACGATCGTAGCCACGTTCGCCAGAACGTGGGTTCGTCGCAGACTTGCCCACGTTCTGGCGAACGTGGCTACGGTTTTGAAAGAGCGTCTGACAAACTCACGCATCATGACCTCGCACATTCACATGTCGTTGTTCGTCCAAAATACTTCGAGCGGGTCGCCGTTCTCGCATCAATTGAATCTCTGATCCGTCGAACGCCACCTCAGCTGGCAGAGGGCTGCCGTGGAACATGGCCGGTGATGACCACATCCCGTAGGCACCGGCGTTAGCGAACGCCAACACGTTGCCCGGTTCGAGACGAGGCAACAGGCTGGACTCTGCCAGTACATCGGCCGGCAGGCTCAAGCAACCCAGCACATCGGTCGGAGTGAGCGCCTTGCCGCTCACATCCATCGCGTCCCAACTTTGATCCACGCCCTCGTTCATGACGAGGGGCGGGCTGGCTTTCGTACGCAGACAAAGCCCGCACATGTCGGCACGCTGGTGAGTTCCTCCATCGACCACGACCGCCTGCCGGCCTTGAAAGGTCTGATGTCCGAGCACCGAAGTCAGATACCAGCCAGCCTGGGCCACCAGATACCGGCCCAGCTCCAGCACGATCCGCGCGGGCCGAACCTGATCGACGATCTTGGCCAATTCGTTGCGGATGATTCCCAGATCCAACTCATCCGCCGTCGCCGCGTAAGGAATTCCGAAGCCGCCGCCGAGATTCAGCAGCGCGGGCGCGATCCCCAAATCGTCAGCCGCCCTGAGCGAGATCGCCAACGCGCCGCGCAAATGCGCGACGATCCCTTCGGCGCTCAGATATTGTGAGCCGGAAAAAACGTGGAAGCCGATGACGTTGACTACACGTAAGCTCACCAACTTGCGGCACGACGAGACATCCTCACCGACAAACCCAAACCGCGACTCGTGCCCCGCCGCGACAACCGCTTGCGAACAGAAGTCGGGGCGCAAGCGCAGCACGATGGGGTTGGGCAAACGCTGCTCGGCGAGCATCTGCAATTCACTCGGCGAATCCACCGAGATAACGGCCTCGGGCAAGTCGCGAAGTTGTGCGAGCGTTTCCGGAAGTTTGAACGGGCCGGCCACGAAGATCCGCTCAGATGGGAAGCCCGCTTCGACGGCTGTCGCCAATTCACCCGCCGAAGCGACGTCGGCACCGATTCCACAATCCCTCAACACATCGCAAATGCCGAGCGAAGCGTTCGCCTTCAGCGAATACAGGATCTCGATTCCGGCCGGCAAATGAGTGCGCAGCGTCTCGACCTGCGCTCGCAACCGTCGCACGTCGAAAGCGTAAGTCGGCGTGCCGTAGCGGCGAACGATTTCCAGCAGGTGCCGATTGACTTCAGACATTGCCACGTCCAAAAGCCGATGACCAAAACGGTGGCCAGCCCGGTGATGAAGGTCGACACACGGTTTCCGTGCTGGAAAACATAGAGCATTTCGTGAGTGCATTCCAAGCACACCGCTGTCAGCCCGATGCGTCACGATCAAGCGATGCAGGCGGCATTCCGTTTCGCCCGTCACTTGCGTCGCAGTTGGCTCGACAAAGGCGACGAACTGGATGTCGTTATCCATCGGCGGTGAATTGGAGATCGCAAAACCACGAACTGTGTGGCGAAACGACGGCAACGGTCGCTTCCAAAAAGAGGCGACAACGCTCAAGACCGGCCGCTCGCAAGCACTGGCTGTCGGCGATCTCGACGGCGACGGAGATGCCGATGTCCTCTTCGGCAATCTCGCCGAACCGGCCGAAGTCTGGCTCAATCCCTCGAACCAATCGACGATCCCGTGTCGCGGTGCGTGGTGTTGAGGTGCTGCCGATCGAACAGCAAAAAAGTTTCGGATCAAACGCCCGATCGACTTTCTGGCAGACGTTGGGATTTTTGCAGAATTCTTGGCCGGGTTGGCGAGCCGAATGCGCATATCTCTGTAAGGCGGAGTTGATCGCGTGGACGGACTGGCGGTTCGGAGCGGTCAGTTTTGGGGATTTGTGGTTTTCGCGGCGGCGAAATAGGATGAATTTGCGCAGGCCTTCTCAAGATTGAAATCGGCAGAACAACGCACAGAAGGTCGTCACGGATACACATCCCGAACTCGAGGTCAGCGATGCTCTCAATTCTCGTCAGCGGTCTGTTCGACACGAAGGATTTCATGCTCGGTGGATGTGCGGGGCGTGGTCCGAGTTTCATGGTTGGGTGCATATTGTTTCGGACGTGGCGATCTTTGCCTCGTACACGGCGATTCCGCTGATGTTGCTGTAGTTCATCTTTCGCAAGAACACCGGCTCGTTCGCACCGGTCTTCTTGCTGTTCGCGGTCTTCATTCTGGCGTGCGGTTTCGGGCATTTGGTCGAGGCTACGATTTTCTGGTATCCGTGGTACCGGTTTTCGGGGGCGGTCAAGGCGGTCACGGCCATCGTTTCTGTGATCACCGTTCTGGTCCTGGTGAAATATCTGCCGGTCTTCCTGTTGTTGCGAACTCCCGCGGAACTCGAACGAGAAATTGCACAGCGAAAACTCGCCGAAGCGGATGCCGAGAAGGCGAATCGGGCCAAGGGGGAGTTCTTGGCCAACATGAGCCATGAGATCCGCACCCCCATGAACGGCATCATCGGGATGACCGAGCTGGCGTTGGAGACCGATCTCCACCCGGAACAGCGACGTTACATGGAGACCGTCCGATCGTCCGGCGATGCGCTGCTGAGCATCATCAATGACATTCTCGACTTCTCCAAAATTGAAGCTCGGAAGTTGGACCTGGAGCACATCGACTTCACCCTGCGAGACGACGTCGGGGACTGCATGGAGATCCTGGCGTTTCGTGGTCATGCCAAGGGCTTGGAGATGGCTTGCCATGTTCATCCCGATGTGCCGGACGATTTGATTGGCGATCCCGGCCGGCTGCGGCAAGTCATCGTCAATCTG
>SYJG01000278.1 GCA_005798445.1 Planctomyces sp. | reverse complement strand
GTCGGCATCGCCGGTGCCGATCGAGCCTTGGGCCGAACTCACAAACTGCCACACTTCTCGACCGTGCGTGTCGTCTTCGGCGAACCGATCTCGGCCGAGCAAGTCGCCGAGACTTTGAAGCAAGGCGAGCCGGCGTTGCTCGACTTGATCCGCACGCGATTGGAAGAGTGCATGGCTCAAGCGAGCGACTGGCGCGATCACCGTTGAATCGGAGTGACGAGCAGCGGTTCCGGGATCATCCCCGAATCACCGATCTCCTCCTGCCAGAGTTCCAGCGCCGCTCTCATCCGATTCAGCGTCTCGGCATGTTCGGGCTGATCCGCGAGATTCACGATCTCGTGCGGATCGGCCTCGGTGTCGAACAATTCTTCGATTGGTTTCGTCTCGCGGAAGTGCAGTGCCGGAGCACCCGTCAGTTTTCCTTCCTCATTCAGCCGTCGCCACTCGCGCATCGTCGGCATCTGATTCATGTAGGTAATGTTCTGAGCGTACGACCGCACCGGCGCATAGTTGCGGAGGTACTTGAACCGCGTGTCGCGAGCCGACCGGATCAAGTCGTAGGTCTCATCCATCCGATCGCGATGCCCGAAGATGAATTCCCGGCCGTTGGCTGAGGGCTGTCGGCTGTTGGCTGTCATCACAACCTCGACGGGAGGCAGCACTCGCCCGTGCAAGTGCGAAGGAATCTCCGCCCCCGCCAGCCGCAACATCGTCGGTGCGAAATCCAGAAAGCAAACCAAGTCCTCATTCACCGATCCTGCTTTCAACTTTCCCGGCCAGCGAATGATCAACGGCGTCCGTGTCCCAGAGTCATACAGCCAGCGTTTCCCGCGCGGCAGGCCCTGGCCGTGATCGCCCCAGAAAAAGACGATCGTGTCCTGCGCGAGTCCATCCGCCTCCAACTGATCCAAGATCGCCGCGACTTGCCGGTCGAGCGTCGTCAGTAGGTCGGCGTACCGCGCCCAATCGCGCCGAGTCACCGGTGTGTCCGGGATGTATGGCGGCAACTGAGCCTTTGCAGGATCGTGCAACGTCTCGCCGAACCTGCCACGAATCTGACTCTCGTGGGTCGTCGTGAGATTGATCACACTGAAGAACGGCTGCGCGGCCGCTCGACCGCGCCAGTCGCGCGACTGAGCGCTGTTCTCGTCCCACGCGGCTTTCGGCGGAGGAAAGTTGTAGTCCGTCTTCGAGCGGTTCGTCGTCCAGTATCCCGCCGCTCGCAAGTATTCCGGGAACGCTTTGACGTGCGACGGCGGCACAATCTGCGACCGCATGTGCTGGCTGCCGATCGCAATCGGATACATCCCGGTAATCAGCCCCGACCGTGAGATCGCACACACCCCCGCATGAGTGAAGCAACGGTTAAACCTCACCCCTTCGTTCGCGAGCTGATCCAATCGTGGCGTGATCGCATACGAGTCACCGTAACAGCCGAGACTCGGCGAGATGTCCTCTGCGCTAATCCACAGGACGTTCGGCTGTTTATTCTTGGTTGTCGATTTCTCAAACCGGCTGACGTCTTCTTCGAAGAAGGCCTTCGAGAACACCGACTCCCGTGCGATCTTCTTGTTCGCTTTGCCGCCGGCCGCATCCCCTTGAGTCGCACTTGACGTCTTCGACGGCACCGATTGATCGACACCTCGAATACGCCGCAACGCCTCATTGCAGATGTCGGCAATGTGATCGGCCCCGCGCTTCCCTTCCGATTCGAGCGTCGGAATCGCGGCTTTCGCAGGCGGTCCAATGCGAGCCAGAAAATCGGCCGACGAGTTCCACACGCCCCGCGCGTCGTGCTTCAGCCCTTCGAGCAACGTCGGCAATCCTTCGTCGACTTGGCCAACTCGACACAGCGCGTAGGCCGCTGCGATCCGCACGCCAATCGACTGCTCACCATGCACCTTCCGCAACGGGTCCAGAGCCGACTTCGCGTCGTTGCCGAGATCACCCAACGCGCTCGCCGCCCAATACCGCACCACGGCATCCTCGTGAACCAACGCCTTCGCCAACTCCGGCACAGCAATCTTGCCGAACGCTCCCAGCGATAACACGGCTCGCCGTCGAGCCACTGGCGAAGATGACTGCAACTCAGCCGTCCAATTCGTGAGCGATCGACCGGCAACGGTCCATTCAGCGTCCGCGCCGCGCGCAAACTCAGTGACAGTCGGGCAAACAAGCGAAAGAGCCAATAACACCCACGACTGCTTCAATTGTGGCACAATTAGTCTCCAACGGACCTTCATTAGCCCGCGTCCCAAAGAATTCTTCGCGTCCTTTGCGTCCTTCTGTTCAACCTCAAGAGCTTGTAACAGACGGACGCAAACGGCGGGAAGCAATGACCAGCGGAAGAAGAAATCAGCGTCTGATCGACGTCTGCGGTGTCGGACGGCGATTCTCGGTGCGACTCGCTTTTCGAGATGGCATCGAGGGCGTCCCCTCCCAGCGAGCCGGTAGCCACACCGACAAGTCAATCCGCCGCAGTGCGACGTCGAAGATGAAGAGGATCAACGCCAGCATGACTAACTCAGGCCAGAGCGGACGGGTTTGCTGGGCGAGTCGCGGTGACGACGATTCGGTCGGCGCGTCGAGCAACGATTCTTTGGGCTTGGGATCGAACCGCCCGCCGGTGGCGGTTGCGATCTGTTGCAAGAGTTCGGTGTTCGTCGGGCGCAGTCGGAGTTCATCCGAGTAACCGACGGTCAGTCCTCGTGTTTGCTGATGAATCACCGCGCCGCCGTTCGCGGCGCGTTGCGACAGATTCAAGTGATATGCGCCGGAGTGCGGCGTCTCGAACTCAGCGACGTAGCGACCGGGAGCGGTTTGATTCAGAGGCAGCTTTCGTTCGCCAAGTCGTGGGTCGATGACGGTGATTTCGGATTCGGCTCCGTTCAGGAATCGGCCGCTCGGATCGACAGCATCGAGCGTGGCCGTCGCGCGACTGGCACGTTGAACGACTTCGACCGTCACCCCTTTCGCGTCGTTCTTGCGCATCGCGTGACGAATCGTTTGTGCCCAGAACTTGCTGAAGCCGGGCCATGTCAGCCACTCGGCGGCCCAGCGGCTTTTCGCGTCGCTCGTGAATGCGACGGTTGTGCCGAGTCCGTAACGCCACCAAGCCAGCACCGGATCGCCCTGTTCGGACGCGAGAATCAACTCGCAGGTCGGCTTCGGCCGAGTCATCACATAGCCAAGTAAAAACGGAGCAGACTCGAAATCGATTCCGGCCAACGCCTGCGTCGGGCGGATGACTTGCGGGATGAAGGGCTGCTCGTTGATCGCGGCTTTGCTGACGGTCAGCGTTTCTTTGGCGAAGATTTGCGGCAGCGAGGCGGGATCGTTGGCGATGAAGTAGCGGCCTTGCCCGATGCGAGCGATCGTTTCCAACAGATCACCGGCCGCTTCGGCTCCGACGCCGACGGTCGTGCAGGTGATCCGAGTGCTCGCCATGTTCTGGGCCAGTCCCTCAAAGTCGCCGGGGTTCGAGATGCCGTCGGTCAGCACGATGACGTGTTTCAGTTTTGCGACCGCGCCGACCAGTGTTTGATAGGCCTCTTCCATCGGCGGATACATGCTCGTGCCGCCGCCGACTTGCACGCCGCTGATCTCGTCCGCGATGCGGTTTTTGTTGGCCGCCGATTGCAGTTGGCTGACCCAGTAATGAGCCTCGTCAAAGCAGATCACGCCGACTTGATCCTTCGGGCCGAGCAATTCCACCGCCGCCTTCGCGGCTTCCTTCGCCATCTCCAGCTTCTGCCCGGCCATCGAACCTGAGCGATCGACGACCAATACCATCGCGAGGCTCGGCTTTTCTTTTTCCTTCTCGAAGTCCGACCGCACCGGCAGGATTTCTTCCAGCACCGTTTTGTAATAGCCACCCAGCCCAAACGACTGATCGCCGCCAAGCATCATGAATCCGCCGCCAAGGTCTTGCACATAGGTCCGAGCTAGCTCCATTTGCCGCTGAGTCAACGACGTCGCCGGGACGTTCGAGAGCGCCAGCAGTTCGTAATTCTGCAAGTCCGCGAGATCCTCCGGCATCCCCTGCGGCGGGCGGACATCGACCTGAATGTCCTCTTGCCGCAACGCGAACACGAGGTGCTCGGTCTGCTTCGGATCGCTGTCGATCAGAAGGACTCGCGGCTGCCCGTTGGTGAAGACCAATCCGCTGTCGCTGTTGTTGTCGAGCAGCGTGTCTTGCTTCGCACCGCTAACCTTCGCCGAATACTCCGCCAGCCGCTCGCGCTGAATCGACTGCGGGAACCGAAACCGGTTCTCCCCTTTCTTGAGCGGCTTCGTCTCCGACAGCACTTTGTGAGCGCCGCGAAACACTTCGATCAATCCTTCGTCGTCATGGTTCGAGTCAATCACGACCTCGACATAAAACGGCTCCCCCTCGCGCACCTGAGCGGGCACCTTCACCGCCGACAACTGCACTTCGGGATCATTTCGTGTTGGCAAAGGGATCGTTGAGATGGGAATCGCTTCTCGCAGTCGCCCACGATTCGCCGTCGCCAGCGCGGCCTGCAACGCATCACCTCTCGTCTGATTGCCGTCCGTCAGCAACAAGATACGCGGCACATAATCCGGAGGCATTGCAGCCGCCGCCGCGTCAATCGCCGCTGCGATGTCGGTCCCATCGTGGCCGACGCTGCTAGCGTCGGTCCCGACGCTGGCAGCGTCGGCTACGATCGCTCCCGGCCGCACCCCGAACGGCACAAACGCAATCCGATCTTCCGAGCCAATCACCTTCGCTGCCAACATTTCATCCAGATACCGATTCGCTGCCGAGTCTTTCTTCGTCGAGTTGGCATCAACAACACCGGGCATTGGCCCTGTCCCAACGCTCAAGCTCTGATCCACCGCCACGATCACAAACTGCCGAGCCGTCGGCCGCAGCAACGTCAGTCCCGCCAGAGCCAACACTAGCAGCAATACGATTGCGACACGCACGCTCGTCGAGACAACTCGCTGCCACCGCGTGAAGTCCACCAAGCTCCGACGGAAATACCACCACACCCAAAGCGCGGCGACCAAGGCGGCCAGCCAGCCGGGATGTGTGAACTCCAGTCCGTAACGCAGGTCAGACATGACACCTCACGAAATCACTCTCCGCTGATACGCCCACCACTCAACCGCCGTCAACAGCCAAGCAAGCGCAAGCAGCCAATACAACACTGGACGATTGCCGAGCCAACTCGACGTGACCACAGAGGCAGTCGTCACCTCGTCAGGTTTTGGAACTCGCACATCCGACTCGTTCCGATCCGCGAGGTTGCAGGCGAGTTCCAGCAGCGGCGTGTCATCTGCATCGGCGACGACTCGCCACACACCGCATTGATCGAATGGTCCCAACGACAGCCGCTCGGAAGTCATCGGCAACGCCGAACGACGCCCGTCGGGCGCTAACAACTCCAGGCGAGCGGGGGGCGTTAGCCCCCCGGTTGAACGTGCCGAGTCCAAATCCCCAATCACCGGGGGGCTGACGCCCCCCGCTCGCCGAGTCAGTTCAACCTCGGTGATGGCTCCCGTCGGCAATGATTCGCGCAACTCGCCGCGGTTCTCGGTACACCAATTCAAGGCATTCATCATCAAAATCGGAAAGGCGGTGCGCAGCGGCAGATCACCTTCGTCGAGATTGACCGTCAGCAGCAACACTTTTTGTCCTGGCCGCTCGATCGTTGCCAACAGCGGATCGCCCGCGAGTGATCGGGCCAAGATCTTGACTCCCTCTTCGCTGGTAAACGTCACTTGCCGAGCCTCCGGCATCACGATGTTGTCCAATCGCACATGGCCCAGCAACGGCGAGTCTTTGTCTTGCTGGTGGACGATCGGGTTTTGGATCGGCTCGCCAATCTGCCACGCATCGCAACTGTTTCGCGGATCAATCACCAGCGTCGCACCGCTTGGCAGGACATCGGGAACGTGGCGATGCAAGACGGTGATGCCCCCACCTCGAACGTCCACGCGAGCAGGGGGCGTCAGCCCCCCGGTGGTAGGGCCTGTTGCTTCACCAACCGGGGGGCTAACGCCCCCCGCTCGCCAGTCGCTTGGTGAGGTGCGCGTCAGCGTGACGAGCGGATTCGACTCGAACACTTTTTGGAGAAACAGATTCCCTTCGGACACGAGCGTCACCGGCAGCATCTCACGCTTCGGCAGGACAGCCCATGCGCGATTATCTGTCGCGAGCGTGTCCGCTCGATCGAGCTTCGCCATCATGTGTCCGCCGTCGGCCGACGTCTTCTCGAATGCTTGGCTCCAACGCTGCCCCGGCGTCAGTTTCAGCGGCACGACATCGACGACGTCCGCGTTAAGGTCGAGTTCCAGCCGACACTCGATCGGTTCGTCGGACGCATTCGTGACTTCGACGAGGATCTCGTAGCCGAGCGGATCAATCAGACTTCGTCGCGTTTGGAATTGCGTGATGCCAACGTTGCCCGTGTTCGTGCCGAAGCGACGAGTCACCAGGCGAGCGGAGGGCGTCAGCCCCCCGGTTGAGGCGACCGTATCATTCGACTGACCAACCGGGGGGCTGACGCCCCCCGCTCGCCAAGACAGTTCCGCGCTGTCTGTCAGCACAACGACGTCGCGCTGGTGATCATCCTGTCGTTCGCCCAGCAATCGGTTAGCGAGTTCGACCGCTTCGGAGACTCGCGTGGGGTTGTCGGTCGTAGCGACATCCTCAACGGCCTGGGACAGCGTGCGGCCGTGGCTCGAAAAGCCGCAGACGACTCGTGGCGAGCCACCGGCGGTGACGATGGCTAGTTCGTCGCGGAAGCGCATTCCGCCGATGACTCGCAACGCTTCGTCTTTCGCGGCAGCCAGGCGTGATGGCGACGCATCGGTCGCATTCATGCTGGCCGAGTTATCCACGACCAACACGATCCGCCGCATCTGCCGAGTCTCCCACGCGAAGAATGGATCGGCGAGCGCTCCCACCAGCAACAGGATCAACGCGACTTGAGCCACCAGCGACAACCAATGCCGCATTCGTTGCCAGATGGAACGTGGTTGATGCTCATCATAGATCTGTTGCCAAAACAGAATCGTCGAGACCGGCACACGGCGCAGCCGGACCTTTAAGATGTAGAAGGCTGCAACCGGGATGAGAGCGGCGAGCCAGATGAGGTTGAGCGGGGAGGCTAGGGACATTCGCCGGCCTCCTTTCTCCGAGCAGTGCAAAGTGCAGAGTGCAGAGTGCAAAGTGCAAAGTGAAGACAACTTCGCCAGCAGTGACCTGTCTGGCCATTTTGCACTTTGCACTCTGCACTCTTCACTTTGCACTTCCGCTTCATTTCACCGCTCCCGACGCGCGCATCATCTTCAAAATCAATTCATCAAACGGCACTTCGCACCGAGTCTGCGTCAGGCCGACGCCATACTTGCGGCCGTACTTTCGCTGCGACTCTTGGAACTCCTCAAACAGCATGCGGTACTTCTTCAAGGCGTTCTCGCTGATCGTCACCTTCTGGCCGCTATCGGATTCGATATCCACGAGTTCCACCTCTCCCAGCACACTCGGCTCGGCTTCCAGACGGTCGTGCAGTTGGACGGCATGCAGTTCGTAGTTGCGATAACGCAGCAAGTCGAAGCCCCGTTCGTAGCCCTGCGGGTCGAACAGATCGCTGATGACGACCGCCATGCCGTGCCGTTGCGGACGCTGCGTGAAGGCTTTCGCGACTCGGCCGAGATCCGTCGCCTCTCCCTTCACCTCCAATCCTTCGAGAAACTTCAGCAGTGAGAGGATCCGATCCTTGCCGCGAGTCAGCGGAAAGTCGGCGATGATGTCATCGGCGAATGCGATGATGGCGACTCGATCCAAGTCCGCCAGCGCGATGTATGCCAGCGCGGCGGCGATCTGCCGAGCCAGATCAAACTTCGGCGGCGAGCCAAACGCCATGCTCCGCGAGCAATCCAGCAGCAGGTAGACGTGCAAGTCCTCTTCTTCCTGAAAGCGTTTCAGTAGCAGCTCGCCATGTCGAGCGAAGACGTTCCAGTCGAGATATCGAAAGTCATCGCCGTGCGAGTAGTCACGATGATCGGCGAACTCAATGCCGCCGCCGGTCTGCATCGTGCGCCGCTGAGCCAAGAGCGTGCCTCGAAAAATCCGTCGCGAGACGAGCGACAGATATTCGAGCTTCTTCAGGAACTCTGTATCGAACAGCGGCATGAGTGCGACCGATATTCTCCGACCGAACAAGGGCAAATCAACTTGGCGAGCGGGGCGGCGTCAGCCCCCCGGTGCGTTCGTCGCTGAACCGGGGGGCTG
>SYJG01000277.1 GCA_005798445.1 Planctomyces sp. | reverse complement strand
TACGAACGCGGCGTGACACTCACCAAGACCGCCCTCCAAAAATACGCTCCTCACATCCAACGCTCCGACACCTTGCCCAAATGGAGCCTGACAATCCGCCCGCAATAACCGGTAGAACATTTCAGACCGGCTGCCTTAGTGTTCCAAAACTCCGCACGCCCGACTTCCCCCGCACGCTCAAACGACTGCCCACGAGGCCCACCCATGTTTGAGTTCGATCACGGTTCCAGCCCGAATTGCGAAGGCGTTTCGCGCCGGCAGTTGCTCCGCGTTGGCGGTCTCGGTTTTGCCAGTCTGACGTTGCCGACGTTGCTCCGTCTGCAAGCTGAGGCCAAGGCGAATCCTACTGCTGCAACGAAGACGCGCGACGACCTCAGCGTGATCCTGATGTGGATGCAAGGTGGGCCGAGCCACATCGACACCTTTGATCCGAAGCCGGATGCCCCCGCCGAGATTCGTGGCGAGTTCGGCGTGATCGACACAACGATCCCCGGCGTGAAGTTCGTCGAGCATCTGCCGCTGATGGCCAAGAGTCTCGATAAGTTCACGGTCATCCGAAACGGCTACTCGTACAACGGCGGTCACGGCATCGCGGATGCGTACATGCTCTCCGGCTGGCGGTTCTCGCCGAGCACCGTCTATCCGAGTTACGGCTCGGTCGTCGCGCAGGAACTTGGCTATCGCAAGGGGATGCCGCCGTATGTGCAGCTCGGCCCGTGGGTGGACAAGATGAATGCTGGCGGCCAAGCCGGATATCTCGGCAGCGAGCACAACCCGTTCATCATCAACGACGACCCGAACGGCGGCACGTTCAACATCGACGGCATCACGCTGCCGGGCGGCATGAGTGCCGGGCGGTTTACTCGGCGACAGCGGATGCTCAGCCGATTTGATTCGTGGCAACGCACTGTCGAGAAAGCCGCGAACGATGTCGGCGCGATGGATGCTTTCTACGAGAAGGCTTTCAGCATCGTCACGTCCCCCGCCGCGAAGAAGGCGTTCGACCTCTCGCAAGAAGACCCGAAGCTGCGCGACAAGTACGGCCGTCATCGCTTCGGGCAGTCGTGTTTGCTGGCAAGACGCCTCGTCCAATCGGGAGTCCGCTTGGTCAACATCTCGATGCCGAGCTGGGACACTCACGCGAACAATTTCGTGGCGTTGAAAACCGGCTTGCTGCCGCAACTGGACTCCGGGTACTCGGCGCTGCTCGACGACCTCGAACGTCTCGGCATGCTGGACAACACGGTTGTCTTCTGGCTGGGTGATTTCGGCCGCACCCCGAAGATCAACTCCGCCGCCGGCCGGGACCACTGGGTCGGCTCAACCGTCTTCACCATCGGCGGCGGCGGCTTCAAGACCGGCCAAGCCATCGGAGCCAGCAACCAATACGCCGAGCAACCGGTCGGCAAGCCGATCGAAATCGAAGACCTCGCCGCCACGCTCTACACGGTCCTCGGCATCCCGCTCGACAAGCATTTCGTCTCCCCCGACGGTCGCCCCTTCAAGGTAAATCCGGGCGGACGAGTGCTGAATGAACTGCTGGTGTGAATCATCTGGAACGCCTCGTACCCAACATTGACCGGGCCGAGTTTCAGTCAGCGGTATGAGAATCATTCGCGTTTCGTTGGCACCAATGACTTCCAAGGAGGGATTTATGAACTCTGGGCTGATCGTCATGGTTCTGCTTTGTTTCGCTGCTGAACCGACAAAGTCCAAGGCGAATCATCTTGCACTCTTGGACGAATTGGCTGACGCGGGGACTCGAACCGTCGCCAGACTTGAGCGTGAGGGCGCGAAATGGACCGTTCGGCAGGACATCCCGAAAGTGGGGGCTGTACGAATCGACGTCGAACAGTTTCCGGAGGCATCGTTCCAAAGAATGTCCGTTGAACTCGGCGCGCGGACCGATCGCATTTTTGACCTCACGATCGCCGAGGGATACTGGCACGTCTTTGATGGGCGTACTCGGACTCGATATCGACCGTTTGAAGCATCATTTCCACTTCCGACAGCAGTCCATTTCTTAGCCAATAGCGATCTCAAGTATTTCAGTGCTGCCCTGCGGGAAACTGTGGTCGGTGTTGATTCGGAAGACGTTGACAAAGTCGTTGTTCGAGTACGACCGTCGGATGACCAACGGGCTACCCTCAATCAGTTAATTGCAACATTCAACGAGCTGACAAAGAAGCGGGAAGCAAGGAAACAATCTGTCACCGGCGAGCCGGTTGAACAAATGAAATTGGTTTCTGATCACCTGAAACGTGGCTTTCCGATGTCAGTCGATCGTCAAACCGGACTCGTGCTGGATCATGGACCAGCACCAAAGGAAATTCACTTTCGCGATTTCGAATGGCTCGGAACCCAGCGACCGCGGCATCTTCGGATTGATGCCAAGCAATGGGACGATCAATCGAAGCCATTCACCAGAAAAGAACTGGAGGACGTCATCCAGATCAGCCGCAACGGTATTTGGCAACCAGGTGCGCCGTCAGGTGGTGATACGGACTTGATGCTCTTGAACGTCACCAGCGGTAATATGCGTCGCGTCCCGTTCCCATTCGGTCTTGCACAGTCTGGGTGCTTCTCGAAAGATCGTACACGAGTGTTCGTGTCTGGCGTACAAACGGGGAGCGGACTCCATCTTTTCGAAGTGAATCTTCAATCGGGAGACACCAAGCCGATTGGTGGTGCGGAATTCAGACGTGGGGTGTGGCTTGGCCCAACAATCTCCCCCGATGGGCGCTTTCTTGCCGCGTGCCAAATTTTTTCTGGCGAGGGCCTTCAAAACCAAATCCATGTTTTGGAATTAAATACTGGACAATCTCGGCGTCTGGGAAAGCCAATGGATATTGCCTTCCTTGAGTGGCATCCGCACAAAGTCGCTTTGTTGTGCGCTGATCGAGAGCCGACTTCTGATTATGAAGTCCCGAAGTCTTTCATCACTGTGATCAGCATGGATGGAACAACCAAACGACTCTGTGAGGGAGGTTTTCCTTGCTTATTGCCCCGCCGCGACCGAATTCTTTTTGAAGATGCCAATGACGAGCGGCGTTTGAAAACATGCGACCTCAACGGTCGTGATGTCCGACTCTTTGGAGATGGCTTTAAGGGATATGGCTTCCCGGCACCTTCTCCCGATGGACAGCGGATGGTCTTGATGCGATTTGAGCCTCCAAAACCGCCACGGCCATACTTGGTTGATCTCGACTCATTGGAAGTCTCCCCAATCAAAGTGGGATCAGGTTTATGGGGACGTCCGAAATGGCAGTGATCTCGACTATCGGTTGAGATTCGTTTGAAAGAGATTCTATGAACTCCGCACCGCGCCACATTCGAGTAGTCGCCGTATGGCTGCTCTTCAACCTACTTGTTGCAATCGTCGAAGCGGATGAACCGGCTATCTCGTTCGTCAACGACGTGCAGCCGGTTTTGACGAAGCTGGGATGCAACCAAGGGGCGTGCCACGGTGCTCAGTATGGGCAGGGTGGGTTCAAGTTGTCGTTGCGGGCATTTGATGATCCGGCGGATCATGTGGAGTTGGTGCGGGGGGCGCTGGGGAGGCGGATTAAGAACTCGCCGGTCGAGGAGAGTTTGTTGCTCACGAAGCCGTTGATGGACGTGCCGCATGGGGGCGGGCGGCGGTTGAAGCGGGAGTCGTGGGCATTTGAGACGCTCGTGAAGTGGATGAAGCAGGGTGCTCCGGGGCCGCTGGCGACGGATCGAAAGCTGAAGCAAGTCGTCGTCGCGCCGAGCGAGGCGATTTTGCAGCCGGGGCAGACGGCGCAGGTTTCGGCGAAGGCGGTTTACGAGGACGGCTTTGAGGAACCGGTCGAGCGCAAGGCGTCGTTTGACAGCATGAATGTCTCCGTTGCCGAGGTCACTCCGGAGGGGCTTGTCACTGCGACGGGCAGAGACGAGACGGTCGTGATGGTGCGGTATCTCGGCACGGTGTCAGTGTGTCGCATCGTTGTGCCGTTCGGGCAGAGCGTCGGGTTGGAAAACTTCGCAAAGAACAATTTCGTGGACGAGCTGTGGGTCGAGAAGTGGCGGAAGACCGGACTCTCGCCGACGAAGAATTGCACCGACGAAGAGTTCTTCCGCCGGATTCATCTCAGCACGATCGCCACGTTGCCGACGCCCGACGAGATCAAAGCGTTTCTGGCCGACACCGATCCCGATAAGCGGAACAAGGCGATCGACCGCGTACTGCAACGGCCGGAGTACATGGACTTCTGGGCCTACAAGTGGGGCGACCTTCTGCGGAATAATCGGAACAGCCTCCAGAAGAAGGGGATGTGGTCGCTGCACAACTGGCTGCGAGCCTCCTTCCGCGACAACAAGCCGATGGACCAGTTCGCCACCGAGCTGATCACCGCCGTCGGCAGTCCGTATCAGAACGGCCCGGTCAACTTCTTCGTCAACGGCTACCAAGAAGAATGGACCGAGGCGACCGCCGCGACGTTCCTCGGCGTGCGAGTGCAATGTGCGAAGTGCCATCACCACCCGTACGAAAACATTTCGCAGGCCGACTACCACAGTTTGCGAGCGTTCTTCGCTCGCGTCGGCAAGAAGAGTTCCTGGGAGTTCGGCATTCAGGGAGGCGAGTTCGTCATCTACGTCAACGACGCCGGCGAAGTCGGCCACCCGCGCACCGGAGCGATCCTGCCGCCGAAGCCGCTCGGAGCCGCACCATCTGATGATCCGGTCGATCGCCGCCGAGCACTCGCCGCATGGCTCGTGGACAAGAGCAACCTCGCGTTCGCTCGCAACATCGCGAACCGCTACTGGGGCTACTACTTCGGCCGCGGCCTCGTCTCGCCCATCGACGACATGCGTGTGACGAACCCCGCCGCGAACGCCGAGCTACTCGACGCCCTCGCCCGCGACCTGATCGCCCACAACTACGACGTGAAGCACCTGCTGAGAACGATCATGCGGTCGCACGTCTATCAGTTGAGCTCCCTATCATCCCCTCTCCCCTTGGGAGAGGGTGGCCGAAGGCCGGGTGAGGGACCAGCAGCCCAAACGCCCGCCAACTCCACCGACCCACACACGAATCCGCCGACTCACCCCGACGGCGACAACCGCTATGTCACGCACTTCACGCCGACGCGACTTAAGGCCGAGCAACTCCTCGACGCCGTCGATTTCGCCTGCGGCACGCAAGAAAAATTCCCCGAAGTCCCGCTCGGCTTCCGAGCGATCGCACTCCCCGACTCGAACTTCCCGAACGAATTCCTCGACGCCTTCGGCCGCCCGCGTCGAGTCGTCAACTGCGAATGCGAACGATCCGACACGCCGAGCATGACCCAAGCCCTGTTGATGATCAGCGGCGGCCTGCTCAACCGCAAAGTCGCCGACGGCAACGGCCGCATCGCCAAGCTCATCAAGGCCAACGCTCCTGCCGATCAGGTTGTAGACGAACTCTTCCTTTGCTCGCTTTCAAGAATGCCAACGCCCGAAGAAAAACAGGCCGCACTCGCCGAGATTGCCACCGCCTCCAGCCCGCAAGAAGGCTACGAAGATTTCCTCTGGACCTTGCTCAACACCCGCGAATTCCAATTTAATCACTGACGGAGTTGTCATGCGGAACGATCGAACGACAAGACGTGCGATTCTTCAGGCCAGCGGCGTTGCCGTGGGAAGCTTCGTCGCAGGACGAAGCGCTCTCGGCGAGACCGCAACCTCGAATCCCCCGGCCAAGCGGGCGATTGTGCTCTTCCTGCAAGGCGGATGTTCGCAGCTCGATTCATGGGACATGAAGCCGAACGCACCGGCGGAGTATCGCGGGGAGTTCGATTCGATCGCGACCGCCACGGCTGGCTATCGGATTTGCGAGCACATGCCGATGCTTGCGGCTCGGACGAATCGGTTCAATGTGTTGCGGAGCGTGCATCACGGGACGCCGAGTCATGAGGCGGCGATTCATTGGGTGCTGACCGGGTATGACTATCCCGGAGCGAACACGACCACGAAAAATCGGAACGACAAGCCATCGGTCGGCTCGTTTGTCGCGAAGGTGCGTGGGGTGAGCAAGCCCGGACTCCCCGCGTATTTCTGTGTGCCGGACAAAGGGCAACTCGGCGATCGAGTGCGGTACGCCGATTCGTATTTCCTCGGCATGGCCTATTCGCCGTTTGAATCGGGGCCGGTGCCGGTTGATGCCGAGTCGCCGTATCGCGTGCCGCAGCCGCTCGTCATGTTTCGCGGGATGGAGCCGACTCGCTTCGACGAACGAGCAGGGCTGTTGCAGCAACTCGACAAGTTTCGTCGCGAGGCGGACGCATCGGGGATGATGAGCGGCATGGACTCGTTCCGCCGCACGGCGCTCGACATGATCACGCACCCGGTGACTCAAGCCGCGATCGACTTGTCGAAAGAGACGCCGGAAACTCGGCAGCGATACGGCAGCAACAAGTTCGGCCAGCGAGTCCTGATGGCTCGCCGTCTGGCCGAAGCGGGCGTCCCGTTCACGCTGGTGAACCTCGCCGACAATCAAGATTGGGACACGCACGTCGACAACTTCAACACGATGAAGACCCGCCTTCTCCCGTTGCTCGACCGAGCGGTCGCGACGCTGCTCGACGAACTGGCCGAGCGCGGACTGCTCGATTCGACACTCGTCGCAGTCGTCTCCGAATTCGGCCGCACACCGAAGATCAACGCCACCGTCGGCCGCGATCACTGGAGCGACGTCTTCAGCGTGATGCTCACCGGCGGCGGCTTGAAGACCGGCCAAATCCTCGGCACGAGCAACCCCCGCGCGGAAATCCCGCAAGACCGGCCGATCCACTACAACGACGTCCTGGCGACGATCTACCGCCAGCTCGGCATCGAGACCGACCGAGTCTTCATGCACGAGGGACGGCCGGTGCCAATTCTGTATCAGGGATCGCCAATCGCCGAGCTCAGCTGATTGTCTCCGTTGAGATTCTCACGAAGCCGCGAGCATTCCCCGCGAAATTCCGTGATCGTGGCCCCAGAGGTCACCAAATCCGATCCGCTCTTCCGGTGATCCGAGGAGGTTGTTCTGAGACACGCGAATTGGGAGGGCGAGGCTCCCGCCGAGCCGCAGACGTCATGCGAGTTTTGAAGCCCTTTTTGGCTCGGCATGAGCCTCGCCCTCCCAAAATTCAATGACCTCCCCGGATCACCGGAAGAGCAACCATCAAAGATTACGAGATGTAACCGCTCGATTTGAGATACGCGATCACCTCGTTGGACAGTTCGTCGATCCCTTTGGTGTTCGAATCGAGCACAAGTTCCGGATTGACCGGTGCCTCGTACGGATCGGAGATGCCGGTGAAGCTCTTGATCTCGCAGGCGCTAGCCTTCTTGTACAAGCCCTTGGGGTCGCGAGCTTCGCAGGTCTCCAGCGAAGCGTTGACGTAGACTTCGATGAATCCCCCTTGCCCCATCAACGCTCGGACCTTGTCGCGGTCAGCGAGGTACGGCGAAATGAAGGCGGTCGCGGTGATTACGCCCGCGTCGGCGAACAACTTGGCGACTTCGCCAATGCGGCGGATGTTTTCCGCACGGTCCTCTGCCGAAAAGCCAAGGTTCTTGTTCAAGCCCATACGAATGTTGTCGCCGTCGAGCACGAAGGTATGTACTCCGGCGTCGTGCAGCTTGCGATCCACGGCGTTGGCGATCGTGCTTTTTCCGCACGCACTCAAACCGGTGAACCACAAAATACATCCCTTGTGTCCCATCAGTTTGCAGCGTTCTTCTCGCGTCACCGAGTGGTCGTGCCAAGTCACGTTCGTTGCCTTTTGTTCGGCCATTTCTCATTGCTCCTGTCTGATTTTGAGGCTGTGTTTTTTCAACTCTGAAAAGAGGGGCGGGATCGTAGGAGAAGGCTCGGCGCGAGGGAAGCGAAACTCGCGAGTCCCCGTCGCAGCCGCTACAACGCTGCGATGCCGTATGTGCTCTTTCTGCTGATCTGCGTCATCTGGAGCGGCAGCTTTTTGATGATGAAAAAGGCGTCACTGGTCTTCTCGCCGATCAGTGTCGGAGCCTGGCGCGTCGCAGGGGGGGCAGCGGTGTTGTTCGTCCTCTGGCTGATTCGACGTCAGCGGGTTGGTTGGCGGCGGCGCGACGTCTGGTCTTTGGCATTCATTGTCGCTGCTGGCTACACATGGCCGTACTGTGTACAGCCATGGCTGATCGCTCGGCACGGCAGTGCGTTCATCGGAATGACGGTTAGCTTCACGCCGCTGTTCACGATGCTGGCTTCTGTGCCGCTGCTGGGAATCGTGCCACATCCTCGGCAAGCGATCGGAGTGTTCGGAGCGCTGGTCGGCATGGGATTACTGATGGGCGAAGGGTTTTCGAGACAGATTCCTGCCACACATTTGCTGCTCGCCGCATCAGTGTCCTTGGGGTACGCGCTGGTCAACGTCTGGGTCCGACGCGGGCTGACTCACGTTCCGCCGTTGATGATGTCACTGGTGTCACTCGCGATTGCTGGTGTGATCTTGCAAGCGCTGTCGTTCTGGTCGTTGGCACCAACTCCGACGAACCCCGGTGCATTTTGGCCGGCGGTGATTTCACTGCTGGTTCTCGGAGTTGTCGGCACTGGCTTGGCGATGTTCTGGTTCAACAAGTTGATCCACGATCGGGGCCCGTTGTTCGCGGGGATGGTGACGAATCTCGTTCCGGCCGGAGCCGTCGTCTGGGGCTGGCTGGATGGCGAGGAGGTCACCGGACGACAGATCGCCGCACTGGCGATCATTCTGCCGATGGTCGCTCTCGTGCAATTCGGAGCACCACGTCTGCCAGCGGCTGCCCCTGGCGATTCCGCATTCAGTCCTAACGTCCCGATGGAATCGTGAACTTGTCGACGCCGATGATCTGCGAAAAGACCGGCGCGACCGACAGGCGGACATACCGACGATCGCCAGTGACGACAGCCATCGCCGAGAAACCAATCCCTTCGCGGACATTGGTGATCACCGGTTGGAAGCCGATGGCACCGCCACCACCACCACCAGACGACACATTCCCTCCTGTGGCGAATTGGCGCGATGTGCGAACACCGGACAACGCAGGAGCCGAATTTCTCTGGTCGGCGACGGGCATCTCGATCGCAGGACGGTCGAGCAGAGCTTGTCGACGACCGTCATTCAGCGACAGTTGGACGACCTTGTCCTTGCCGTCGATCGTCATGCTGACCGTCTTCGTGGATTCGTCAGGAGTCCCCACATAGCGGCGAATCGTCAGCGTCGCCCGACGTCCAACAACATTGCCATCGATCACTCGCACAGTTGCAAGATAGTCACCCGGAAGAGCACTCGCGCCGATGTATTCCTCGAAACAGTTCGCGGCCTTCGGACCATATCCGTCGTGTGTGTAGGCCCCACCGGCGGTCGTCCACGGATTTTCCGACGAACAGATACCACCATTCGGTTCTTCGACGCTCAAGTCCAAGTCCGCATCGCCAGCCCAAGTGAGTTTCAGCATCAAGTCACGCTGTTGAGCCACCACGACCGTCGCTTTGAGCGCGTCGGCCTCCGAAGACTTGCCGGCTTTGCGAAGCTTTTCCTCAACGACCGCGGCGATGTTTTCGGCTTCGCGATGGTGAGTCGGATAGCCCGGCAGCCAAACATTCGTCAGCACTCCGGCCACACCCCACTCGACTCCGCTTGCGTTGTTGAGGTCACGAGCAATCTGCAAGCCACGCAGGTACGGCTCAGGCCGAGCTGGTGCGAGTCGCGAGGCCTGCTGGTACATCGCCAAGGCTCGCTCATCCAAGCCTAATTGCTTGAGGTACGCAGCCGAGAGCATCATCTCCGGAATGATGGCGGCGGTGAAATCGACACGCGACAGGATCACCCGTTCGATATCGGCCTTCGGTCGCTTCGCAAGTTCCATCGATCGGCCGAGCACCTCGTACATCCAAGGTTGTGGCGGCTGCTCGATCAGTGCGACTTCGATACAGGCGATGGTGTGCTCGTATTGCCGATCCTGATGCAGTTGACGAACGATTTGAGCAACCGTCTCAGGCGCGGGCTTTTGCTCGGTGAAAAACCTCTGCCAGACTTCGCGTGGCGTCCCCTCGTCAAGTCTCGGAAGTTTGGCCGACTTGGACAGACCGGCGGTTTTCGTGGGAGTGACACTCCCTTTCTTCGTTTCGTCGCTGGCCGACTCGCGGCCCTTCTGCGCTGTGACCTTGTCAGAAAGCAAAGCCTTAAAAGACGCAGGAGAGTTCGTCTTTGGCGACGAACTCTCCTGACGTGATTTCTTCGAGTCCTGAGTTTCAACGAACGCGATCGGGACTATTTCCGGGCGCTCGGCTTTTTTTTTGCCTCATTGACCTTTTGGTTGTTGAACGCGGGAGCCTGAGCATTGGCTTGTCGAGGTGGCAGGTTGACTGGGACATTGAAAAATCCGCCACCGCCGCCACCGCCCTGTTGACCGCCGCCACCACCGAAGCCGCCGCCCTGTTGGCCACCACCTTGTTGACCGCCTTGTTGACCTCCGCCCTGCCCGCCTCCCGGAGTCAGCATCACAACCAAGTCACCCACGGGATAGACGCGGGTTTGCAGCCGTTCCTTCTCCTTTGTGATGGTCGTAATCTTCATCACCTCGTCTTCGATGATGTAGGACAGTAGCAATGGCTGAAGGATGATTTTCAGTGCGCTGCGCAGCTTCACGCCAGTCAACGTTCGTGTGACGGGTGTGTCTGTCTGGATCCCCTCCTCGTTCAAAGCTTCGTTGTCGATGATGATTGGAATCTTGTGAAAGTCCGCTAGGAACGCGATCACGTCGGTCAGCGGCTGGTCCTGAAAGTCGATTTCGGTTTGCTTGTCCAATTGTGCTGAGATGTTTTCTTCAGCCTTGCTCGACTTGTGGAGATCCACCGAAGCGTACTGCTTGCGACGTTCGGACAGTGCCTTCCATACTTCGGGCGCCGGGAACAAAACCGGCGGCTCGTCCGGGAACGGAACGTGTGACAATTCGACTTGTTCCAAGGTCTTCAGGAATTTTTCGGCTCGCAGGTTTCGCAGACGAAATGCCATGTTGAGCTGGAACGAGGCTTCGGTATTGAACCGCGCGGCGGCTGACACGCCGCTGTTGGGCTTCATCTGTTGAGCCGCTTCCGCCGCCGCCTCCGCCTCAACATACGCCGCATCACTGCCCCGCTCGCCATCGTGTAGCAAGGCACGAACTCGTTCGATCAAGCTTTCGAGTTTTTCGTCTTCCAAAGCGAGTTTCTCTTGCAGCCGCTTTTCGGATTCCACGACGGCGATCCGCTCTTGCAGATGAATTTGCTTTTGATCGGCGACTTCCTTCTGAGTACGGACATCTGCGATCACGCCCTGCAACTGCTTGCCCAATTGCTGACGCAAGTCGATGGGTGCATCAATTGTGGATTTCACTGCACCGTAGGCACGCTTCAAGATTGTGATGGCGTTGTCAGGTTCAATGGCCTCCAGCCGACGTGCATCTTGGATCGCTCGCGAAACTTCGAGTCGCAACTTTTCACCGATGACCTGCTGGCGGCCAACCTCGTCTTGAATCAGGCTGCGTCCATCGGAAGGATTCGGTTGAAAATCGTCTCGATTGAGCAAGCTGCCTTCGGCGGGCTTCTCTTCCGCTTGCGCCACCTGACGACTGACCGGCTTGATCTTGAGCGTCGGCTGCGTTTCCAACAGCGACTTGGCCTGAGCATTCGCAGGATCAAGTTCCTGAATCGCGTGTCCGATCCGTTCGACATCACGCTGCTGCCGACGACCCTGAGCAGCAACTCCTTCGGCCGTGAGCAACTCGATCCGCTGATCGAATTCGTTCCACGCCGTAGTCAGCAATTCGCGGCCGGCATACGGCACCAAGCCACTGTCTTTTCCCGCCTGGCGAAACGCCGCGGCGACGAACGGCGCTGCCGTCTCACTTCGCAATGAATCGACAGACCACTGCATCCTTACTGGTTGGCCAGCGAATTGTCCGGCGGCCGTCAGTGACGTCTCGTTGGACAGTTGGCCTTGAGCCAACACGAACGTCTCGCGATCGGCTCGCAACGGCAGAGCCTGCGCGGTCGCGAGTTTCAATTCCGAACCTGCAATATCGAGCTGCTCGGGATAAAAGACGGATGAGGTTGCCGCCTTCGCGAGCTGTTGACCGGCAACACCAGCATCACTGGCAGCCGATTTCGCGTCACCGCCGTCATCGATCATCACGACACCACCGGTGTGCTGAGCCAGCATTCCCAGCAGTTTCAAATCGCGACGCCGTCCCACGGCATAGCTCGAGACCGGCACTTGTCGAGATCGCAGACCTTCCAAAGACTGCCGCAACGAATCATGAGGCAGCAAGTTGGCGGTGCTCATTCCATCGCCGATGTACAGAACCGTGGAACTGGTCGTCTTCGGCAGCACGTCGTTCATGGCATCCAGAGCAACTTGCAGGTTGGTCGCTCCCAATGGAGCTCGTTGCTTCAGCGTGGCAATGGCATCTCGAATGGCATCACTACTCGGAGCGACGAAATCGGGCGTCAATCGCGTCGCTTGCACGTCAATCGCGAACAGACTCACGCGGTCATCGCTGGGCAGTCCGCGGAGAAACGCTTGCAGCACCGCGAAGGCTTGTGTGCGATGCTCGCCGAACTGGCTGGCGGAGGTGTCCATCAACACGACGTGGTGCCGCACCGTCTGCACTTCGGGAAGGTCTTTGGCTCGCAGACCGATCGCGACGAACGACTCGCCCGACGGTTCTGTGTATCTCAAGACTTCACCGCTCGATTTGGCGGCGACCGGACGCTCGAACGCCCAGGTGGCTCCCAATGGCAGCACACTCAAACAGGACCCCAACACGACACGACCGAAGAGCTGAGATGAACGAGACATGAGCCACTCCTATTTGCGATGAACTGCGGCGACGTCCGAACGGACAATCTCCAGCGCGGAAGGCGACCGCATCTTACTCAGTGATTCGGACAGAACAGAACCAATTTTTGCCGAGATTCTCCCCCAAGCCCAATTTGCCCCGAGTTGCCAGCTTGTGGCTCGCAAGCCCCGACCAACCGATTTCGCAGGCACGAAAGATCCGGCGTGCTCAATCCCGACGATTCGCCACCACGAACTCTCACGATTCGCCTGATTCTTCCGACCGCGACAGCCCGATGAATTCCTTGAGAGCAGGTCGGACGTCTCAGTCCGATCGAACGGACATGGGCGTCCGATCTTCGCGTTCCGAAGGAGCGGGTCATGCGGTACCACCGACTTCGGATCGTGACGACCGTGCTGGCCATGCTGCTGACCACCGGCGGCTGGCTCGTGATGCAGGACGCTCGACCAGAACGAACTCTGGAATTGGTGCAGGTGTCGGAGTGGCCAACGCACACTTGGTATCGGCTGGACGGTGATGGCTCGTCCGCCGATTGTGAACTTCAGGCAGGACAACGTTACCGGCTCGTGTTGGGATGTCTGGGCGAAGCGACTCAAGACCACAGTGTGAGTGTCCGTTTGACAGCTTCACGATCCAGTCCGTGCGGTGACGACCGAGGCGCGCTGAAGGCCGAACCCCTCACTCGGATTGTCAGTCAGTGGACCAAACCGGCGATCGTGTTCAGCCCTTCTTCAGCGCCTCGCGACTGCTCGCGTCAGATGCTCGTTGGGCCGCGAGAATTCTTCCTGCACGTCACAGACGGCGCTCTCGACGATCCGAAGCAGTACGCGCGAATCACTGCCTGCAATGTGGCGAGTGGAACCCGCGTGCGAATCTTTGTTGATCAACAACTCGCCGCTGGCGAGGTTTCGCAATCGCGAATCGACGAACTGGTGCATGTGCTGGAGGACGATGTCGTGCCGCGCGTGGAATCACTATTCGGGCCACTGAGCGACGTGGACGGCGATGGCAGCTTGGCCGTCTTGTTGACGCCGTGGTTGTCGCGATTGCAGGGCGGACGAACGTCGATCGGCGGCATGGTACGGAGCAGCGATTTTCAAAGGGACGTGTCGCCACCGTTGAGCAATTGTTGTGACATGCTGTTCCTGAACTCGTCTTTGCCGAGCGATGCTGCGTTGCGAGATTTGCTCTCGCACGAAGTCGCTCACGCCGCGTGCATCAGTCAGCGCGTGTCGCGCGGAGTCGGCACACATCGCGACGAAGAGGATTGGCTCAGCGAAGCCCTCGCGCACCTGGCCGAGCCGAGCTGGAGCAACCTGGATCATCGGCTCGCGGCGTTTCTTGACGACCCCTCGCAGTATCCGTTGGTCGTATCGGACTATTACCGCGCCGGTCTGTGGCGCAATCCCGGCTGCCGTGGAGCCACTTTTCTTTTTGCTCGCTGGTGCATCGGAGCCAGCAAACCGAATCTCATCCACCGACTGGCTCAATCGACAGAACGCGGCCAACGAAACCTCGAACGGGCAACGGGCCGACGATTCGAGGATTTGTTTCGCGCCTGGCAATTGTCACTCGCAGACGGCAATGAACTTGCTGCCCCGGATCTGCGAAGCGTGTTGCAGCGACTCGGTTCGGCCGGTCTGCAACCGAAAATCTGCCGCGACGGTTCGAGCGAACACACGCTGCAAGTCCGCGGGACCGCGTTTACCGTTGTCGATCTGCAAGTGGGCGAATTTTCGCCACGAATGCTGCGGATTGCCGGAGACTCGGCCGCGAAATGGCAATTCTCGATTTGCCGACGTCCCGATGAATCGCCCGAACACTCGAATCGCAGCGCGTTGGCGGCGATCAAACACTGATGACACGGTTGTCGGTTCGATCCGCTCAGTGGAACTCCAACGTCGTGCCGGGTTCGGCGATCTGGACGTTGGAAAGTTGCATGGCCCGTAGTTCGTCGAGGATCGCCTTCTCGAACGCCAACTTGATGTGGATGACATGTACCGGAACTGGCCGTTGGAGCTTGGCCAATTCCTCCCGGAAGAGTTGCGGTGTGAGGTGCGCGGCCTTTTCCGCCAGCCAGTGCATCGAGTTCGGAAAACTGGCTTCCAAGAAGATCGCTTTCAGCCCCGATGTTTGGTTGGCGACTTCCCAGGCACGTTCCGATGGTCCGGTGTCCGAGACGAACATCACGGCCACACTGGTCGCAATTTCTTCCACGAGAAATCCGAACGTGGGCACGACGTGTTTCAATTCAATGGGTGTGATTCGCAATCCCTCGACTTCGACCGGCTGCTCCGCCGAAATTGTGTTGAGCCGCAGGAATGGGGACTCCTCGCCAGACAGCCGGATCATGTCCGGCCAGAGGCGGTCATTGAAAATATCGCGTTGCAGTGTCTCCAACACCTGTTGATTGCCCCAGACCGAAGGGCAGTCGGGACCATTCATGTAAACGTTGTCGATGAAAATCGGCAGCGTCGCCATGTGGTCGAGATGCGAGTGCGACAGGAAGACGTGACTCACCCTGCGCTGCGCATCCAACGGCGACAACAATCCCAACACACCGGCGTCGATCGCCACGCTGTCGTTGATGATGTACGTCGCCAGAATCTGATGTCGACTCGAATCACCGACGGACGAAGGAACGATGTGAATTTTCATGATTTCATGATCCGCGATTGCGTCGATTTTCGATCGTTGATTTCGGCTTGCGGTTCAATCGAAAATCAATAATCGGCAATCGAAAATTCTCCCTTATTTGGATTGCATCACAATCACACCATCCCAATTCGGCGGGGTCTTGCCATTGTGCTGCGTGATGTACAGCATCAGAAAATCCTTGACCTTGTCCTGCTCTGGCAAGAGATTGAGCAGGTCGAGCGCATCACGCCAAATCCCCACAGCGAACAAGTCCCAAGCGGACTCGTAGATCTTGATCGATTCATCCGTGACCCACGGGGCCAACTCCGCCGAAGGCAACAATTGGCTGAGTGTCAACTCGGTCGTCATCCCGGCAGGCCGAAAACGTCCGATGCGGCGCAAGCGTCCCTCGGAGGCCGGCAACTTTCCGCGGACGAAATCGGCGGTGGCTTCGTCAACCAAGATGGATGCGCCGAGTGTTTTGGTCAGCCCTTCGAGCCGCGAGCCAAGATTCACCGTCGGACCGAACGCGCCGACTTTGATCTGTTCCTTCGTACCGATTTTTCCAGCAATCGCGCGGCCGTGTGCGACTCCGATCCCCACCTGAAATCCGGCCAGCGAGTGTCGCGAGTCATCGAGCGCGTGCTGAAACTCCTGCTGAATGTGCAAGGCGGCTCGGCAGGCCGACAGCCGATCGTCCTCATGCGGAGCCGGCCAGCCCCAAAATCCGAGCGCCGCGTCTCCTTGAAAATCAGCGATGACACCGTCGTACTTGATGATCCCGCAGGTCATCACCCCCAACGCATCGCTGACGCGGTCGAGCAACTCGCGCAGCCCCTGTTGTGCCTGCTCCGACTTCTTCGAGAAACCACGCACATCGCAAAACAGGACTGTGATGTCGCTCTCTTGCGGCTCCAATTGCCTCTCGAAATCGCTCTGTCGCAAAGTTTCCAGAACGGTCGGCGAGAAAAACTGGCTGAGCCCCGCCTGCTGCTTCGACAACAACCGAACATGGCGAATCGAACCGATGAACTCGCTGATGAGTTCCGCGAAACGCAAGTCGCCTTTGAGGTGATCCTCGCCGATGGAACTACCCGGAAGGCTGTCCTTCTGCCCCGAAACGTACAAGCACCAGCCGCGGCTGGCTTCGCCCCGAAATGGCATACAGAACGCCCAGTCCAACGATCCACTGACGGTGAACGCAGGGTTTGACTCTTCACTGTCGGCCCAAATATGCAACAAGCCTTGGCCGAGCTGCAACGCCTTGAGCATCAGCCTTCGACTGGGATTGAAGCGTCCCAGCCCGTCACTGCGATTGTCCCAGCGAATCATTTTCGGCTGAGCGTCGGCGCTGAATTCGTCGAAGGCCACAACGGCAGCGGCCTCGGCAGTCGGGATCGCTTCCAAAATCAAACTGGCCACGCGGCTCGCGAGGTCTTCATCCGTGTTTGTCTGCGCAATCGCCCTCGGCAACTTGGACAGGACTTCCAATCTCTGGTCGGCATTCTGAAACGCGACCTTGCGAAGCTCGTCGGAATGAAATGACCGTTCGGATGCCGGCGCCTTCGAGTCATTCTCCAGATCGGCGGACACAAATTGAAAGACGGTGCGTCCGATCCGAAATTGCTCGCCAGTCGTCACCAGAAAGTCCGTTGACTCGGCCTCTTGGACGTAGATCGGATTTCGCGCGGAATCCAATCGCCGGACACGCAATTGGCCATCGACAATCTGCACTTCCGCATGTTCACGAGAGATCAAGGCGTCCCACGGCACCGCCCAACCACTCCGAGGCGCTCGCCCAATCCGGATGATCTCACCCGGTGGAATGTGGCGTCGCCACCGCTGCATCGGCTCCGGACCGCAAACGACCAATTCCGCCATCCGACGATCCTCGCTGTCTCGCTACTTCGGGAACACAAAATATCCCACCCTAAAAGCTGCCATCAAGCACTTCGGCAACCAGAAACCCAATTTCGCCGAGAGTTTTCTTGGCTATGCCGGTGAGGTGGATGTCCTCCACACCGGCAGAAGTCGCCGAATTCGCCGCGGGAATGCCGATGATCCCACAACAACAACCGTTTGAGTTTGCAACTCAACTTGCCCGACTGTTGCGATCCTGACATTCTGCGAGTCGTCCATATTCGACACAGCCTCTTCCCTCATCGCATGCAACCTGGACTCAGTCAATCGCCGATACAGACGAAAGCGAAGTCGGTCACTCCCACTTGCGGTTCAACAAACACTACAGCGCACGTTTTCGTTGGAGTTCCGCCTTTAGGCGGTGGCCCAACCAGCTCGAAGGTGCGCAGTCGGACTAACTAGGAAATGTCGATGTCGCCCCTTCGACGGCTTTTGCCATTCTTGATGATTGTTGGGGGATTGCTGTCTTCCACAACCGCTTTCGCCTGGCAATCGACGCTCGCTCGTGAGACTGTCGAATTTGGAGACAACTCCGAATTGACCGCCGATGTCGACGAATTCTCGCTTCAGGACAAAACACCTGCCAAGCCGAAGGAACCGCCAAAGCCGCCGGCTCGGCCGCAGACACCGCCAGCGACTTCCCCGCGCCCGGCGACACCCCCCGCACCAGTTCCCGCGCAACCACAACAGCCGCAGCCGCAGTTCAATCCGTTCGTGAATCCGCAGCCAAACCAGCCGTACCTGGCCAGGCTCTCGCGAGCGCCCGACATGTTCGGCGATTCGTTCGGATCCCTCACCGGTTTAACGATCCAAGGCACAACGGCCGGCCCCGCACAATCCGAGATTCGATTACCGAAGCCCGGCGGCCCCCGAGTTTTCAAGAACGAACAGTCGCGAGCGATGCCGACCGACCGCGTCTTCGGGCTGTATCACCATTTTCAGAACGCGTTCCGATTGGAAACCGCTTCCGCAAACGTCGATCTCTTCACACTCGGATTCGAGAAGACGTTCTTGGAAGGGAACACCTCGATCGAACTCCGGATGCCGCTCAGTAATCCGGTCGGACTATCGACCGGGATCAACGGACAGAGCTTTCAGACACATTCGGCCGGCGATCTGGTCGTCACTTTCAAGGGCCTGCTCTACTCCGACGAATCACAGGCGGTGGCACTGGGACTGGCCGTCAACACTCCCACCGGAAGCGATCTCACCGTCAACGTGAACAACGTCAACAACTTCACGCTCAAAAACGATGCCACCCATCTGATCCCGTTTGTCGCGTATCAAGCCACTCCCAACGACGATTTCTTCTTCAACGGCTTCTTGCAATTCGACACTCCCACCAACGGCAACACAGCTCTCGTGAACGGAGCGAATTCCGGTCGTACGGTCACCGATCAAACGCTGATGTACGCGGATGCTTCATTCGGTTATTGGCTGTTCCGCGATGACGAGGCCGAACTCCTTCAGGGTCTCGCCGGAGTGCTCGAATTGCACTACACGACCGCACTGACTCGTGCGGACAACGTCGATCTCGGCATCGTGCATTTTGGAGCGAACTCCGGCCGAGTCGATGTGCTGAACTTGACCGTCGGCCTGCAAGCGAACGTCGCCCGATCCACGTCGATCCGAGCCGCTTTCGTCACACCACTGCGCGACGGCAAGAATCGCTTTTTTGACAGCGAATTCTCACTGGCCGTCGTCTTCCGACTGTGAGACACCTCTCGCGGGGTGTGATGAAAGATTTGGCGAGCGGCAGGGCGTCAGCCCTCCGAGATCATCCCAATCGAATCACTCGGAGGGCTGACGCC
>SYJG01000025.1 GCA_005798445.1 Planctomyces sp. | reverse complement strand
GTGAACCACATGACCACCCCAAGATCAAAACCATCGACTACAAGCCAAAAAACAAGCACCGCAAACAGTGACTACCTTTGACTGACACTTTGTCACCACGCAACGCCGCGGGTGACTACCTTTGACTGACACTTGGCCAATCAAGGTTAGGGGGCCGGGAAAAATCAAATCGTTTTTTGCCTCGTCGAACCTCTGCGCTCTTCGCTCCTCTGCGGTAGAAAATGAACCCACGTTTCACCGCAGAGGAGCGAAGAGCGCAGAGAATTCAAACTACGGCGAATCTCAAAACACGAAGTTGTTTGTCCTCGCCCCTTAATGACCTTCATGAGTCCAAAGCGGCGTCGATCCGCGATCGGGTCAGCCTTGGAAAGGCAGAGCTACTTCGGCGCTCAGCAAAGCTCATCGACCGGCGTGCCGAAGGGGAGCACCGGGATCGGCCGGCCGGCGCGGTTGATGTAGTTGCGGTCGATGTCCACGCCGAGGTGACGATAGATCATCGCCAGCACATCTTGTGGAGCCTTCGGATTGCTCTTCGGGAACGCGGCGATGGCGTCGGAGGAACCGACAACTCGTCCCCCCTTCACGGGGCCACCAGCGAGCACTGCGCTGAAGACGTTTGGATAATGATCGCGGCCGGCGTTGTTGTTGACTCGCGGAGTCCGACCGAATTCTCCCCAGCCGACGACCAGCGTCGTGTCGAGCAAGCCGCGCTGTTCGAGGTCTTCGATCAACGCCGAAAACGCTCGGTCCCAGCGGGGCAGGAAACCGAGTCGCAGTGACTCGAACCCTTTCACATGCGTGTCCCACCAACGCACATCAACAGTGACGACGCGCACTCCAGCTTCGACGAGTCGTCGCGCCAGCAAGATGCGTTGGCTCCACGCCGGTGCACCACAACGGTCAATCGCCTTTGGGTCGAATGCCGGCATGATGCCGTAGCGTTCACGGATGGCTCGCGGTTCGGCATCGAGATCGAACGCATCGCGGGCGGCGTTGGAACTCAAGATACCTAACGCGGTGTTCTGGAAGCGGTCCATCGCGACCATCTGGCCAGACCGATCAATCTCCGCACGGATGCGGTCAAAGCCTTGCAGCACTTCGCGTCGCGAGCCAAGCCGATCCGCCGTGAGTCCATCGGGCAGAGCGAAGTTGGGCACCTTGAACGGGCCGTCCTGAGCGGGATCCGCCAGCGTCTCGAACGGCTTGTGAGCGACTCCCAAATACGCCGAGTTCGCACCCGGCAGCATCTTCGGAATCATGACGTACGCCGGCAGGTCGGGATTCAAGTGGCCGAGCTGTTCGGAAGCGATGCTGCCGCAGCTCGGATGAATGTTCTCGTCGGCGTTCGGGCCGGAGTTGTAGCCGGTGAAGCAAATCTGATCGCCGGTCGAATGCCCCGCGTCGTGATGGTTCAAGCTGCGAATGATCGAATACTTGTCTTGGCAAGCCGCCGACATCGGCAGCATATCGGACAGGATGATGCCCGGCACTTTGGTCGGGATGACGCCGAACTCGCCGCGGTATTCGACGGGAGCTTCCGGTTTCGGATCCCACATGTCCTGGTGAGCCGGACCGCCGCGCATCCAGAGGATGATGACGTTGTTCTTGCGAGTCGCTCCGTTGTTCGCCGCCTCGCCGCGAAGCACATCCGTCAGCGAGAGTCCGCCCGCCGCAAAGCCCAACGCTCCGGCCTTCAAGAAGCTGCGGCGGTTGAGCAGCGTGCGTTGAAACTCGGAGCAACCGAGGCGATTCGTTGCGGCCATGAACGTGTCCTCAAGACAACGGTGGGCGAAAAACGAGGCGGGGGCAACTGGCAGGAGTGCAATTAGTATCGGGAAAAACGACTCGCATCAAGCAGGCTCGATGCCAGAGCGGTCATTTTCGCGGGGCAATTCTCCGAGTGTGCGGATCGTTCGACTGTTCGGTAGAGTGGAGCCATGCAGTCCACGAGCGAGATGACACCGACGGAAACCCTCATTGAGGATGCCGAACGGCAACGACGATGGCTTCGTCGGGCTTGCTGGATGGGATTTGCATCGGCATTAGCTGCGATTCTATTTTTCGTCGGCCATCAGGTGCTTGTCCGGTGGCAACTGCGACAACACGGTTGGGTTTTGGAGAGCAGCCCACTAGACAATGGCCTTCCGAACTGGACACCCAATTGGGCCGTCCCGTGGATTGAAAGGATTGATAGCGCCAAATTTGAAGGAGCCCAACTACGAGTTAGCGATGTCGAATATTTGCGACATTTTCCGCAGCTAAGTGAGTTGGAGTTGGCTTCGACTGATGCCGCTGACCCGGCCTTAAAAGCCGTATCGCGACTTTCCGAATTGCAGATTCTGTTCTTCAACGAAGTTCGCATCGACGCTGCTAGCCTGCGCCATTTGGCCGTGCTGCCAAAATTGGAGGCCATCACTTTCTATGCAATCAACCTGGACGATGCTGCATTCGAAAGTCTCGGTGAGTGTCAACAGTTGGTCTTCCTGCATTGCCACCGTGCTTCACTCCGTGAAGCAAGCTTGCGACATTTGATGCGATTGAAAGCGTTGGAGCACTTGTCCCTATCGGAGTGCGACCTCACAAACGGCGGGTTCGCCCACATCGCCAACTGCGCCACACTTTGGGATCTCCGTCTTGAGGATGTCCGTATCACGGACAACGAATCGTCACTACCGCAGATGCTCAATCTCAAGCAACTGCGATTGTATGAGTGCCCCGTGTCCGATGGAGGTGCGAAGAAGCTCACGAAGAGCTGCGTGAACTTAGAAACTTTGTGGATTCTCCGAGCGCCGATGACCGACGAAGCGTTTCGCGATTTTGCATGTCTTCCCAACCTTCGTTCCCTCCAAATTATTGACATGCCAATGACAGATGAAGGAATTCAGCAACTCAAAAGTTGCTCGACGCTGCAATCTTTGTGGCTCAACAGCACAAAGGTCACGGCGGCGGGCGTGAATGAATTGGTCAAGAGTCTTCCGAATCTGGAAGTGTCACTCGAATAGCTGCCGGTTGTGGTCGTACTCGCGTTGCTCGGCTCAGCGGGCGTGAGTACGCTGTGAGCACACCACTTATCTGAGGGAGGATTTCATGCCGACGGTCACACAGAAAAAGCCAACGCGGCTCAACATCCGCGTCAGCGAGCACCAAAAGGACGTGCTGACGAAGGCGGCTCAGGCGTTGAACACGACCGTCAGCAGCTTCGTGTTGCAGAAGGCGTACTCTGAGGCTCAGTCGATCTTGGGCAATCAAGGGCAGTTCCGATTGCCAGAGAAAAAGTGGCGGGCGTTTGTGCGAGCACTCGATGCTCCGCCGAAGAAGTCGCTCAAGTTGAAAAGGTTGTTGACGGAGCCAGGAGTCTTTGATGCCTGAGTCGCCACTCAACGCACCAGAACCGTTGACTCGCGAGCACGATTGCCTGGCGTTTGATTGCGGCTCCGAACCGCTCAACGAGTACTTGCGTCGTTTCGCCTGGATCAACCAGCAGGCCGGAGCCGCACGGACCTATGTGGCCTCGCGCGGGCGTCGCGTGGTGGGCTACTACACCCTCAGCTTCGGCAGCGTGGAACATGAGCGTGCGGCAGAACGAGTTCGCAAGGGACTGGCACGTCATCCGATTCCGGTCATGCTGCTGGCCAGACTCGCTGTGGATCGCACCGAGCAGGGATCAGGAATCGGACGAGGCTTGTTGAAAGATGCACTCGCCCGCACTCTTCAGGCGGCGGACATTGCAGGGCTTCGAGCAATCATCGTTCATGCCAAGGACGCAAGCGCACGAGAGTTTTACGAACGATTCGGATTCGAGCGATCGCCGCTCGACGAATTTCATCTCATGTTGTTGTTGAAGGATCTCAGAGCCTCGCTCGGAAAGTGATCGGAGAGTTTCCCCGTGTCCAATGTCCTTGACGACATCGTCGCTCACAAATTGACTGAGATAGCGGCTTCCAAAGAGCGTGTCCCGGCTGACGTTCTCAAAATGCAACTGGCATCCGCGCCGCCGGTGCGAGATTTTGTCGCTGCGTTGCGAACTTCCGCCGAGCGAATTTGTATCGGCATGATTGCCGAGGTGAAGAAGGCGTCGCCGTCGGCCGGGTTGATTCGGGCAGACTTCGATCCCGTCGCCATCGCCAAGACCTACGAAGCCAATGGCGCCGCGTGCATCAGTTGCCTGACCGACGAAAAGTATTTTCAAGGGCGGCTGGAATATCTGACTGCAATCAAGCAAGCAGTGTCGCTGCCGGTGCTGCGGAAGGATTTCATCGTTGACCGGTATCAAGTGCTGGAAGCTCGCGCGGCGGGGGCGGATGCGATTCTGCTGATCGCCGAGTGCCTCGACGACTGCCACCTGCGCGACCTCTATTTCTACGCCAGCGAACTCGGCATGGAATGCTTGATCGAGTTGTACGAGCCGGACAACCTCGACCGAGTGCTCAAGCTGCAGCCGCCGCTGGTCGGCGTCAACAATCGCAACTTGAAGACGATGATCACGGATTTCGATCAGACGATCCGGCTGGCTCCACGCATCGCCGCTCAATCACTGCTGGTCGCCGAAAGCGGCATCCGCACGCGAGCCGACGTCCAACGCCTGACCGCCGCCGGCTGCCGAGCGATCCTCGTCGGTGAATCGCTGATGCGGTCAGCAGATATCGGCGCGAGCATGCGCGAGTTGCTGGAACGGTGATGCGCGTCTTGCCACGAATGTCGCAGGCGGAAGCGTTACAGAATTCCTGCAAGCAGTGAGTCGAAATCGAAGGTGAATGACGTGTCGATGATACGAATCGTGTCCAAGATCGTTTTACGGCCGGAGCCTGGATTGATGACGTCGTTGCCGATTCCGCCGTAGATCAGATCGTTGCCCGAATCTCCGAGCAGCGTGTCGGTGCCTGATTCGCCGAAGAGAAAGTCATTGCCGGCGGAGCCAATCAGCAGATCGTCACCCGTTCCGCCATAGATCGTGTCGTTGCCGTTCCCGCCACGAAGCGAGTCATTCCCTTTCGATCCGAACAGCAAGTCGTCTCCCTCTCCGCCGTCGATGACATCGTTGCCGCTGTCGCCATTGATCGTGTCTCGTCCTCCACCACCGAGCAGCGAATCATTGCCCGTCCCACCGCTCAAGCTGTCGTTACCTAGCCCACCATTCGCCACGTCGATCCCGCCGCCGCCAAGAAAAGTGTCGTTGCCAGCACCTCCGTTGAACGTGACGTTGAGTCCCACCGCTCGTGCATCCAGAAAATCGTTCCCGTCACCGCCGTTGAAGAGGATGGAACCTGAGAACGCTAACAGCGAGCGATCAAGCGTGAGACGGTCGCTCTTGCTACTCCCCTGAAACTGAATCTGACTGACATCAGTTAGCGGCACCGGAGCAATCAAATCAGGCGAAGTCCGCGAACGACGGACATGCAACTGTCCACCAACGATCAAAGCCGTCTCGGTTCCGCCGGTGGCTGGCAGTGTGATTGAAATCAAACCGTTCGAAGAGACCACTGGAGATTGATTGAGAAAGATTCTTAGGGTGTTGTGATTCGCGTCTGTCACGACGACGTCCTGCGCACCATCACCATCAAGGTCGGCGACTCGAACGTCGGTGCTTGCAAAGTTAGCACTCTCCGAACTCAGGTCATTTAGTTCATAGATTTTTGGTGACTGGAATGATCCATCACCGTTACCCTGAAACAAATACAATGCGTCGTCATGCGCAAACCCAGTTCTTGTCGCGATGACATCCAAATGTCCGTCCCTGTTAAAATCTCCCAGCGCAGCGGAATGAGGAAACCCATCGACCCCATACATGACTTGTGGATCGAGAGTGCCGTCTTGATTTGCCAGAAATACTCCCAAACCGGCATTTATGTTTACAGCGATTAGGTCGGCACGCCCATCGGCATTGAGATCACCCGACACGACGCGATAGCACCCCTGGCCGGCAGCGTAATTGACGGCTGCTTGGAACGTACCGTCACCGTTTCCCGACAATATGCTCACTGTCGGGTCACCATAGTTCGCAACAGCCAAATCGGCGAAGCCATCGCCATTGAAATCTCCGGTTGTTATCCCCAAAGGGTCTGATCCCACTGGATAGCTTCCTGACACCGCGAATGTTCCATCCCCACGGCCCAATAGGATGCCTGCCGTACCATTTCCCCAACAGGCGACGGCGAGATCCGTTTTACCATCGCGATTAAAATCACCGCTTGTCACAGAACTTGAATCAGAGCCGGTCGAAGAGAATGCCTGAGGTTGAAACGTACCGTCACCCCGACCTAGCAGAACACTGACGTCGTGCCCCCCGTCCATATTGGCCACGGCCAGATCAAGTTTGCCATCGCCATTGAAGTCACCGGTAACCGCAGAACGGGGATCAGTTCCGACGGGAGAAGTCACCTGCGAGTGAAACGTCCCATTCCCGCGATTCAATAGGATGCGGCGCTGCGTCATCTCAAATGCAATTTGAGGTTGCAGATTATTTGAGGAAGACTTCGTTGGGGGTTCTGTAGCCGAGGCAGCGGCGCGGGCGGTTATTCAGAAGATTTGCGACGCGTTCTAGCTCGGCCCAGGTGACGG
>SYJG01000276.1 GCA_005798445.1 Planctomyces sp. | reverse complement strand
TCGCATCAAAGGCTACCGAGAAATCCCTCAATTGATCGCCGCACTCGACGCCACACTTGCATCACAACGCCATGCCGGTTGACATCATCACCAATTCACAGAACCGACCTGCCTCTTCAACTATCTCAGGGACATCCTCATCGCGCATCGCCTCGATCAAATCCCAATTCACCGCGTGGTCGTCCCAGTCGTAGTTCGTACCCTTGCTGCCGGGAGGTCGTCCCGGGACATGCACCGTGACCATATTCACGCCACGCTCGACCAATCGCCGAGCCACCAAACATTGCTCGCCCCATTCCGTGCCGTAACGCTCGCGCAGTTTGGGATCTTCTTTGGAAACGTCGAACGCTTCGTGAGCTTTATTTGAGAGCAGGATCTCCGTGGCTTGTTGCTGGAAATAGCCCATCGCTTTGAGATTGCCGCTGTGATCCAAGTCCGTGCGCAAGCGATCGAATTGCGTGAGCAGCGACCGGCGATCCTCAAGCTGACCGGGCTTCACCTGCAGTCGCCAATTCTCCAACCCGCGCGATGCCACCGGCACGCGATACATCTCGCCCCAATAGCCCGGCGAACCGTACCAGCGATAACCGCTGCTCAAGTCGAGTGACACGGGCATGCCGTTGCGCGTGATCCCCAACGCGCGATTGACCACCGCGGTGATGCAGGGATGCTTGGACTCCGAACTCAACATCCCGCCGACTTTGTCCTGACCGAAACCGCTGGTGAAACGAAACGTCCCATCCGGATGTCCGCTGTGGCCGTGGCTCACCGAGCGAATGAGCGAGAACTTCTCCGCGACCTGAGCGTGAAGCGGCAGCAGTTCGCAAACGTTGATGCCCGGCACGTTCGACTTGATGGAGTGCATCGGCCCGCGAATTTCGCTCGGAGCCTCCGGCTTCATGTCATACGTTTCGAGCTGACTAGGGCCACCACCGCACCAGAGTAAAATGACGGCCGTCTCGCTTTGAGCTGGCTTGATCGCCGCCTTCGCCTGCAACTTCAGCAGATCGGCGAGAGTCAGGCTGCCAATCCCCAGAAAGCCCGCCTGCAAGAGCGCCCGACGCGACATTCCGCCACTTCGAGGAACGACCGTTTCAAGTTCCAGCATCTGTTCGCTTTCTTTGTTGGTCATCTCACATTGATCGGTTTTCTTCGATCAGACGAACCACTCGACCTCATCACAATATCTCGACCGGCAGCGATGCACCAATGCAGATCTGAGCGATTTTCGATGGATCCAACACATGAACCTGCTTGCAAGGATCATCAAAGGAGTCCAACGATTACAGGGAGACGATGAACGGGAGACAGGTAGATCAGAAAATGTCTCATTCGTCGTCTCCCGCCATTCGTTGGACTCCTATTTCGACATCGACACGCTCACGAAGTCACTGGCCTCAAGACGCAGCGCGATTCGGATCAATCCGCCATCAAGCCGCTCGAAAGGGATTTGTCCGAGACGGACAGACTCGACATGGGTGACGGGCTTTTCGGTTTTCAATCGCAGTTCGATGCGACCCAGCGGTTGCAGCGTGTGGTTGGAGAGTGCGATCAACACACCTTGTTCGCAGCGCAGTTCGACGGCGTCAATGAGTGGAGTGTCGCTGGTCAATGTCGGCGCGAGCTTCGCGGTACGGACCGGAGTGAGCAGTCGCTCGCGAATGCCTGCGGGATAGAGCCACGGGTTGTGCGAACGATCGAGCAACTCGCGATCAGCGGACGAGACCCCTTCAACAGCGGCGGCCTTGAGCGAGGTGCTGGCCGTCGCGTTCGTCGCTTCGGGCTGATCGTTGTTGTCTCTGGCACTGCGCTTCACGGCGGCATGATGTGCGTCGAGCTTTTGTTCGAGCGGTCGGCGCGCCAGAAGTGCGGGCTTGATGTAACTCAACGCGGGAAGGAAGCCGGTCACGATGACGTTCCCTTTGCCGATGCAAGCGCTGATCGCTGCGGGGGCTCCGTCTTTGAACGTGGCCAGAACGTGGGGCACGTTTCCAACGTGCCCATTCGCCTTCGGTTCGAGCACGTTGGAAACGTGCTCCACGACTTTCAGCGACTGCTTCACCGACAAGACTTCGAGTTGCTGATCGCCCCAAGTCACCGTGTCGCGAGCGTTCAAATAGCTCAGGAACTTACCAGAGTTGTTGTACGGTTCCGGCGACGTCAGATCGCCCCGTTCGACGGGCAGCAACGACGTCAGCGTGTTGAGCGGACGGTTGAATTCATCTCGCGACGCGGCTCCTGCCGTGAGCCACAACGTGCCGCCGGACTCGACCCACGTTCGCAACTTCGCAGCAGCCGCGCGAGTCAGATTCGGGCCGGACAGATAGCAGACTTTGTATTGATCGAGGCGTTCGATCTCACGCTCCGGCACGATGTCGACCGGCGTTTGAGTGTGCGTCAGCGCGAGCCAGGTATGCATGCGGTCGTGGCCGAAGGCGACGTTGCTCTGCATCGTCCAGATGTCCGACGACGAGCTGTAAAGGATCGCGACCTCCGCCGGTGCGGGCTTCGCCGTCACTAGCCAATCTTCAACCGCTCCAATCTCGCGCGAGATCTCGGCATTCGCGGTCCAGAGTTCCGGTCGATGATGCCACAGGTGCGAACGCCACGTCGGGCCTCCTTCGTGGCTGCTCCAGTTCGGGCCGTAGGCGAAATTCATCCACAACCGCACGCCGCGAGCGGTCTCGGCGACAGCTTTCGTTTTGATGTCCCACGGTGTCCGCCCGGCGTGTGCGATCAAGTAATGCCCGATCGTCTGCCCGCGTTTTCTCGCGGCGGCTTGCATCAGCGCAACGTTGAACGCGCCGCATTGATACGTCGAGGAGTTGTTCGCCCAGTCCTCGCCCCAGATCGCGTTCTGATCGTCGGCGTCGAGTAGCTCGAAGTAATCGATCCCCTGTCCGCAGAAGTTGGCGTGATAGACCGCCCCGTCGCTGAAGTTGACGAGAAACGGGAGTGACCACTTCGTGAGCGGCACGGCGCTAGCCGCCGGTCCTTTGTTGTCACTTCGCGCGTCCTTGGTCGAAGAAGAACCGGCGGCTAGCGCCTTGCCGCTCAGGCCATACGCCTCTTCGATCACCCGCCGCTGCGTCGCCATGAAGTCTCCGATCGCTCGCGTGCGAAAGAGCTGCGTGAAGTAATGCAGCGCGGGGGACCGTTCTCGATCCGACTCGGCAACCGGCCGCACGTCGTCCCAGCTTGCGACGAGCAAATCTTCCGGCTTGAGCGACTTCGCTTTGAGCCACTCGCGGAATCGCTCGCGATACGCCTCGTCCTTCGCCATCAACGCTGCCGCTTGGCCGGTCGGCTCGTCCATCAACATGCAGGCGGCGATGTCTTCGATCCGCCGACCGGACTTCTTGAAGAGTTCGACATCGTGCTTCACTCGGTCGCGCATCACGTCGAGATCGGGGCGACAGTACGAGTCCCCTTTCATGTGCCATGCCCCGTGAATGATCCGGTCATGAGCGCCGTTGAAGCCGAAGTAGTCGAGCGTCTTTTGTTCCCGCGCCGTGACTGCCGCATCGACCGGCAATTCGTAACCGCCAATGTTGGCACTGACGAGAAACGGAATCTTGACCGGCTTGCGACCATGCTTCGGCCAGGCAAACGCATCGGCCAGCTTGCCGATCTCTTCGGCGAAGTCGCGATCGCGTTTGAGCCGCGCGATGTTTTGCAGAGACTCCAAATCCGGCGGCGCGATGATGACGAGCCCGTTCGGCGTCGCTTCGACGTCAAAAGTCTTGATGACTTCGACATGGTCGCTCGGCAGGGCTTTGTCGTTCGGGAGGGCGAGGCTCC
>SYJG01000275.1 GCA_005798445.1 Planctomyces sp. | reverse complement strand
GCTCCGTCGGCGTGACGTAGCACAGCATGCTCGCGCCGTGATAGCCGGCGGCGGTCGCTCCGATGCAACTTGTGATGTGGTCGTAGCCGGGGAAGATGTCCGTCACCAGCGGGCCGAGCACATAAAACGGAGCACCGTGACACAGCGTCCGTTGCAGCTTCATGTTGAACTCAATCTGATCAAACGGGACGTGACCCGGACCTTCGATCATGACTTGCACACCCTTCCGCCACGCTCGTTCGGTCAGTTCGCCCAGCGTGCAGAGTTCGGCCAGTTGAGCTTGATCGGTCGCATCGGCCAGTCCACCCGGTCGCAAGCCGTCGCCAATTGAGAAGCTGACGTCGTACTCGCGCATGATGTCGCAGATTTGTTCCCACAGAACGTACATCGGGTTCTGCTTCTTGTTGTGGATCATCCACTTCGCCAGCAGCGAACCGCCTCGGCTGACGATGCCGATCAGCCGGTCCTTCACATATTGCAGGTGCTCCATCAGCACGCCGGCGTGGATCGTGAAGTCATCGACTCCCTGCTTGGCCTGATGCCGCAGCATTTGCAGGATGCTGGCGTCGTCGAGGTCTTCCAGCCGCCGCGCGATGATCATCGAGTAAATCGGCACGGTCCCGATCGGCACGGTGCTGTTCTGAATGATCGCCTTGCGGCACTCGTCGATGTTGCCACCGGTCGAGAGGTCCATGACCGTGTCGGCTCCCCACTTCTCGGCCCATTGGAGCTTTACGACTTCTTCGTCGGTCCCCGATGAGACTGGCGAGGCTCCCATGTTGGCGTTGATCTTCGTCTTGCCCGCTCGGCCGATGCACATTGGGTCGAGCTTGTAGCCCAAGTGGACACGGTTAGCCGGGATGATCATGCGGCCCGAGGCGACTTCATCACGAACCTGCTCGGCGGTGAGATGCGGCTCCCGTTCGGCGACTCGTTGCATTTCTGGAGTGATGAGGCCGCACCGCGCCGATTCCAACTGCGTCACCGGCATGAATCCTATCGGAGTCTCCCATGCCTCAGCCCGTTCGTAGTCGTTTTCAAATCCCGCCTTCAGCATCCAATCGAGCGGCATGAAATCCCAAGCGGTCTTCTCCGACGGAGCGGGCATTCCAGGCGTGTCGGGAGACGCGAAGGTCCAGCGGCCGACTCGGCCATTCGCGATTTTGGGGAGCAGCGAAAAACTGCCGGGAGATGTTCCCTGTGCCTGAGTCGAGGGATTCTTTCCCAGCGGCGGCAGCGAGTAAGTCCGGTCGGCGATATTGTTGTTCGACGTCATCATGGCGATCCTTCCTGGAGCGGGAGTCAAAGTCCCGATTGATGGGTAACTGGTGGAATGGTAGTCGTGTCACGAAACGCGCGGAAGCAACGCATGGCAACTCCCGTGGCGTGCTCGACGAGAATTTGGGAGTGATTGATTCGCGATGTCAAAATCTTGGACGCAGCTTCGTGAGCGAATCGTCCTGTCGGCCGAACGAGCATTGAAGCGGGACGGTTCCATTGGACGGCTGGAGTTGTTGCGGGAGCTGGGCTTCTTGTATTGGCGGCATTTCGACGACTGGCGGAAGGGAGTGCCGCAATACACTCCGATTGAGCCGCACATCAATTGCGGAGCGGAGAAGCTGGCCGAGGTTTATCGCGTGTTCGCTCAGTGGGCCGAGATGAAGGGGCTGAAAACGGTCGAGGCGGAGTATTCGCGGCGCGGAGTGGGCAGTGTCACTGCGTTGCAAGTCACGGTCGATGGCAACGACGAACGTGAGCGGTTCTTTCGGACGCATTATGCCTCGGCCGAATTGTCGCCGAAGAAGACCGAGCGATTGCAGCAGAAGCTGACGAAGGCTCCCGACTTGGTCGTGTTCATTACCGTGGCCGACGATGCGAAGTGCTCGGAATGCGGCGACGAGATCGAACGCGGCGAGTATTTGTTTCTCGAACAGCAACAGCCGTTGTGCGTCGGCTGCGCGGACCTGGATCACTTGGTGTTCCTGCCGGCCGGGGACACGGCGATGACTCGGCGAGCCAAGAAGCACAGCCCGTTGTCGGCGGTCGTCGTGAAATTCAACCGCTCGCGAAAGCGGTACGAGCGACAGGGCTTGCTCGTCTCGAACGAAGCGTTGGCTCAAGCCGAAGACGAGTGCATCGCCGACGCCGACCAGCGAGCCGCTCGGCGAAAAGTCGCCGCCGTCTTGCGAGGAGAGCTTGATCAGCGATTGGTCGAGCAGATGACCGCCGCGATCTTGAGCGAGTTCCCTCACTGCCCACCGGCGGAAGCTCGGCAGATCGCGGCCCACGCCGCCGAACGTGGCAGCGGCCGAGTCGGTCGATCAGCCGCTGGACGCGAACTCGATCCGAAGGCGATTACACTGGCAGTCATCGCTCACATTCGCCACGTCCACACGAACTACGATTCACTGCTGATGCGCGGCGTCGATCGGCAGGACGCCCGCGAACAGATTCGCGGGACGCTCGATAAAGTTCTCGACCGCTGGCGCGGTTCGTGACCGCGGTTCTTGTCAAACTTTCCGTCGCTGGGCCTTGAGAACTTCGCGAACCCATTTGGCATCGGCTTTGTCGAGCGGCGGCTGGATCGGCTGGCGATAGTCCAGCGAGTAGTCGTAGCCGGCTCGGTCATAGACGCTGTCGAAGACTGCCTGCAAATCGAGCGATGCCTCGCGGTCACCGGGAGAGAGTGGAATGGGGATCGTCGGCAAGCGATGCGGCAGCGGCCAAGCATAAACGTCGGCGTGCTGACGACGGCGCACTCGGCAGACGAAGGCGTAGTAGTCCCCCACTGGAAGCGGTTCGACTGTTGGCAATCGAACACCGCCACGCAGCAGGTCCAGCTCCACCAAGTTGGTGCGGCTTTGCAAAACTTCTTCGCGTTTGGAGAGATATTCGTCGCGTCCTTCTCCTCCCACGCGCTTGTTCGACGGCGAGAGGACTTCGATCACGGTGACCACTTCCGCCGAGTGCAATTTGCGGATCACGAGATACTTCTCGCGAACCTCGACCGGACCAGGCAGAGTGCATTCCACTGGTTCGAGAACTGCCGTCGCGGATGCCGACGAACCACGTCGCGGGTTTCGTCGGCCAGCGGGACGCACGACCGTCAGGTCGGGCTTTATGAGTTGTGGATCATCGAAGGGATGTTCGACGTAAACGCGCCGCTCGGATCGCACGAGGTAATCGGGACGCAGACTGGGAACCAACGCGGTCTGAATCTCGCTAATGATGTTGGCATGAAAGTCCTCCCACTCATCGCTTTCGATGAACGGGTCCATTCCCGGAAATACGGAGGGCATAGCGGCAGTTCCTGAAAATCAGACGTTGCGAATTCCTGACCACATCGTAGCCGAACTTCGCGAGCCTGCCGAACACAAAACTATTTCCCGCCCGCATCGCCGACCGACAGCAGCCTCGCCAACGCATTGGCCATCGAATCGAGCGACGCGGCGTTGGGCAGCGTGATCGTCAGGCGTTGGCGACCCGATTCGTCGGGGGTGATGCACTCGGCCAGCCGGCTCTTGAGGTTGAGGGCCAGTTCCGGAGCGGGTTGCCGTTCCGGGTTCTGCTGGGCGACGAGTTCGCCGAGGAAATGGAATGCCGCTCCGAGCAGTTCTCCACCAGCGGCCGCGACTCGTTCGCGACGCTCGCGTTGAGCGGGTTCGTCACTCGTAGCCGACGCAGCTTGCGTCGGTGAATCAAGATCACTGAGCGTGCCGGTCGCGGCGACTTCCGTCACTCGATCGAGCTTCTGCGATTCATCAACCGGGGCATCTGCTTTCGCACCGAGCAGGATTTCCAGTCGGCGCTTGAGGTCGTCCGAATTCGACTTCATCTCGATCTGATTCACGTCGGAATCGGCATCGAGTGCGGCGAGTGCCAGATCCCGCTTGGTCATCAGCGTCGCCAGCAAACTTTCTTCAAGTGTTCCCTCGGTGACGAGAATGAAGACCTGCACGGGACGCGATTGCCCCATTCGATGCGCGCGGGCGATGCGTTGGTCGAGCACCGCCGGATTCCAGGGTAGGTCGATGTTGACGACCGTGTTCGCGGCTTGCAGGTTCAAGCCGGTCGAGCCGGCGTTGGTGGTGAGAAACAGTTTGCAGTCGGGGTTCGTTTGGAACTCATTGACCAACTGCGCTCGGCGGGCTTGCGGGACCGAACCATCCAGCCGAACGAACGGTAGCTTACGATCTTTCAACAGCGGTTCGATCAGATCCAGCATCCCGGTCCATTCGGAGAACAACACGACTTTGCGATCCGGTTCCTCGAAGAGCTGATCGAACAGCTCGGACAGTCGTTCCAACTTCGACGAGAACGCCGGCTTCTGCTTGTTGACCAGGAACGTGCTGTCGCAAGCGAGGCGGCACATCAGCAACGCCTGCCGCAGCCGCAGCAAGTCCATCTCGCTGATGAACGGCTTGCGGACGATCTGACTGACAATCTGCAAGAAGCTGTTGTGCAGAGTGAGTTGCTCGTCAGTCGGCGGGATGCGGAGATACTCGTCGGTGCGCGGCGGCACTTGCAGCTTGACCGACTCGCGTGTGCGGCGGAGGAGCACGGGCTTCAATGTTTCCCGCAGTTGATCGAGGTTCTTGTAGCCGATGACTTTGCCGTCCTCGTCCACGATGCGATGCCGATGAAAGAATCGAAACGCCGGGCCGAGCCGCCGGGCGTCGATAAACGTCGCGACCGAATACAGGTCTTCCAGCCGGTTCTCCAGCGGCGTACCGGAGAGCACCAGCGCGAATCGCGACCGCAGGCTTTTGACGACTTGCGTGGTCTTGGCTTCCCAGTTCTTGATGCGCTGGCCTTCGTCGAGCACGATCAAGTCCCACGGCGAGTTCTCGATGGCCATGATGTCGCGCAGGACTTGTTCGTAGTTGCAGACGGTGAAGAACGTCTCGCCGCGATACTGCGGCAACCGCTCATCGGCTCGGCCGGTGATGAGCTGCACATCGCGGTCGCAAAAACGGTGAATCTCGCTTCGCCACTGAGCCTTCAGCGACGCCGGGCAAACGATGAGCACCTTCTTGATACCCGCTTCTCGCGCCAACAGCTCCGCGACACCGATCCCTTGAATCGTTTTGCCGAGTCCCATGTCGTCGGCCAAGATCGCTCGGCCCGCCCCGACCGAAAAGGCGATCCCATCCAATTGATACGGCAGCAACTTGGCTTTGAGCAGCGTCTCACGGAGCGGATGCGAAGCGGGATCGCGACGAATTTCCGCCATACGCGCCGCGATGTGAGCCTCGTGCAGACGACGCTGAATCAGATCTTCGGCATCGGGATAAATCGTGACCGCGTGCCCAAGCTGTTCGAGCTTCGCGATCCGCTGGACCAGCTTGCCAACGTTTTTGATCGGCTCGTCCACCTGAGAACCGATCGCCTCGGTCGCCTCCTCTGGCAACCGCGACGGCAATTCCCATCGCAGCGACAACTCCTCACCGTAATTCACGAACACGGCAATGCCCTTCGGCCGAAACGTTCGCTTGAGTTGGGCAGCATCGAATCGGCGACGCACGGTCTGCGTGACTTTCATCACATGCTTGCAAGTCCCCAGCGTGTTGGTGCGGAAGTCGGGACAGGTGCAAAACGCCTGGCCGGATTCGAGTCCTCGCAGCGCGATGCGGTACGTCTTGCCCGACAGCGTGCTGGTGACGACGTAGTCGGTCCACGGCTGGTCCTTGTCTTCCGCTTGAACCTGCATCCGTTCGGTACGAGCACGCTCGCGCCGGTCATCGAGAGCACGCTCAATGAGCTGCTGCTCATTCAGCGTTTCGATCGGCACGTCGCCCGACGGGGGTGCGGCCAAGCCAAGCACGACTTTCTCTTCCAGCAAGAGCGCGAACGCGGCACCCACATGCAGACACGGCTCGGTGCAGACCGAGCAACTCCAGTCCAGCCGTTGTTTGACACCATCTCGCAATTGCACGGTCACATAGGAGTCTCGGCCATCGTCGATCGTGCCGAAGTCCACGCGGAAGCGACTGTCCGTCAGCTTCACTTGCGAGTCGATGTCGATGTCCCAAGCACCGGCACCCTGCATGATGAGCTTCTTGGCACGCGGGCCGAGCAGCTTGCAGGCTTGCTCGAAATTCAACCGCGAAAGGCGATCCCACAGAGTCAACGCGGCACTTCGTTTGGTCGTTGGCATAAGCCACCTCCTGAGCTTGAGACAGGGAATGCGGAGATGATTCGAACTGCGGCGTGCGAACGCAACCCTCGCATCCAAGAGTTCCACAGCGGAAGTCGGGAATGCTGCCGGTTGCGAGCGACCGACCAGCAAAGTCAGCGAGGAGGGCTTTCTCAAGAGCCTTTTGAGCATCGAAACCAGCGGACGCGGTCCGTTGCAAATCCTGGCGGAGACGTTAAAAACTCGCCCCTTTCAAACTTGTATTGCCGGACCTCGTTTCTGCCGAAGAGCATGGGAGTTTCGACTTGGCTCAGAACCTTTACGAAGGCATGTTTCTCTTGGACAGCGGCAAGTACGCCGCCAGCCCGGAGAACACGACCAATCATGTGCTGGAAATCCTGCAAAAGTCGGGCGCGGCGATCGTTGCTCATCGTCCGTGGGCAGACGGCAAGTTGGCTTATCCCGTGAAAAACCACAAGAAGGGCATGCATCTGCTGACCTACTTCACGATGCCGGCCAGCGGCCTCACCGAAGTCACTCGGCAGGTGCATCTCAGCGAAAGTATCCTCCGGCACATGGTGTTGAAGCACCCGAAGGTTCTCTTCGACGCGATGGTCAATGCGCTCAGCGGCAAGGAAGGGACCTTCCGGCACGTCGAGAACGTGGACGAAGCTCCGCGTCCCGCTCGCCGTGGACGAGACGAAGAAATTCCGGCCGAAGCGATCGACGCCTTGGAAGAGGTCGAATAGTCGCGGTGACCGCCGACTCGTCCTGCGAGTCTGGTCAAGCCGTTCAAACGGCATGTGGAAGGGCAATCATGGCCAGTTTCAACAAGGTTATTCTGGTCGGAAATTTGACTCGTGATCCGCAGGTGAAATACACCCCCAGCGGAATGGCCGTAGCTGACGTGGGCTTGGCCGTCAATCACAGTTGGTTTGACAAACAGACCAACACACGAAAAGAAGAAGCGACGTTCGTAGACGTCACACTTTGGGGACGGACTGCGGAAATCGCCGGCGAGTATTTGGCCAAAGGCCGACAAGTTTTGATTGAGGGACGCCTGAAACTCGATCAATGGGACGACAAACAAACGGGGCAGAAACGTAGCAAGCTCACCGTTGTGGGCGAGAACATGACGATGCTTGGTAGCCGTCAAGATGGTGGTGGTGGCGGACGTGGTCTAAGTGGCCCGTCGGCTCAGGCCGGTGACGGAGATTCGGGCAGAAATTACGACAATCAAGAAATGAGTGAACCATCCGGCGGCTTCGAGCCTTCCGCTCCTCCTGCCGGTGGGGACGTGCCCTTCTAGTGGCGGATTTCGATTACAAGTTCGCGAAAGATTTCAGAGAGTTTGAGAGAATGCCAAACAAACGCCATCAACATGCGGAAGTGAGCACTGGTCATCGTTCGGTGATCGAATTGCTGCTCACAGAGGAAGTTTCATCGCTGGGCAAGCAAGGTGAGATCGTTCGCGTTCGCCCCGGTTACGCTCGTAATTATCTTCTGCCGTATGGACTCGCGACCGTTGCCACCGACGCCAACAAGCGTCGTGTCGAGAAGCACCGCGTCGCCCAAGCGGTGGTTCGGGCCGACAAACTCAAGTCGCTGCAAGAGTTGGCGAACACCGTCAGCAAGTACAGCGTGACGCTCGAAGCCAATGCGACTCCTGAGGGGCATTTGTACGGCTCGATCGTGGCCAACGACATCAGCAAGGCGCTCAAGTCCGCCAGCTATGCGGTCGAACCGGACAACATTCGACTCGAAGGACCGCTCAAGGAGCTGGGGATGTACACGGTCAAGCTGCACTTCGCCCCCGAAGTCGAGACGGAAGTCAAAGTCTGGGTCGTTCCGACCGCCGCTGCCGCCTCGGCCGCGAAGGCTTGATGATGATCTGATCCGCCGTGGCGGATGAGATCTCCATTTGAGAAGCAAACACAGCGGGGGGCCAAGGCCCTCCGCTGTTGTCTTTATCGCCCCGGATGTTCGCCGGAGAGGAGGACTGCGATGGCTGCCTCGAATGATGCTCGTGGCTTTCAAGGCAAGCTCCCGCCGCAGAATCTCGAAGCTGAGATGGGCGTGTTGGGCAGCATCCTGTTGATGCACGAAGCCATCGACGAAGTCGGTGACGTCCTGAAGGCCGACCACTTCTACGCCGATCGCCATCAGAAGATTTTCGCCGCCGTGATGGGCTTGTACGAGAACGGCGTGCGCGGTATCGACGCGGTGACGCTGGCCGAGGAACTCGACCGCCGCAAGGAACTCGACGAAATCGGCGGTGTCGAATATCTCGGTAAAATTCTCGAAGCGGTCCCCAACGCGGCACACGCGAAGTACTACGCGAAGATCGTCCGCGACCGGTGGATTCAACGCAGCCTCGCCTACGCCTGCACGGAAATCCTGGCAGAGGTCTACGCCGGTTCAAATGACACGGAAGACGTGCTCAACTCTGCAGAACAGCGAGTCTTCGGCATTCTCGAACAACAGGAGAAGAACGAGAAGCTGCAACTCCGCGACATCCTCATCGACACCTACGATCGCATCCGCGCACGCATGGAACTAGGCGGCTCGATCAGCGGCCTGAGTTCTGGATTCACGGATCTCGATGGCCAACTCAACGGCTTTCAGGGTTCGGAATTGATCATCCTGGCGGCCCGCCCGTCGATGGGAAAAACGGCGTTGGTTTGCAACATCGCGGAATCTGTCGTCGCCGATTCCAAGCAACCCTGCCTCGTCTTCAGCCTCGAAATGTCCAAGCTGGAATTGGCAGAGCGGCTGCTGTGCATCCGAGCGAAGGTCAACGGACACCGCTTGCGAGCCGGCACGCTGGACGAAGTCGAGCACGAAGCGCTCATGAATGCCGCGTCGGAACTTAGCGAAATGCCCATGTTCATCGACGACCAGCCTGGCCGTTCGATGCCGCAAATTGGAGCAATCGCGAGACGAATCAAGCGTCGGTTCGGCGGTTTGTCCATCATCATCATCGACTATTTGCAACTCATCGAACCGGAAGACAAGATGTCTCCGCGTGAGCAACAGGTGGCGCTCATCACGCGACGCCTCAAATATCTGTCCAAAGAATTGAATGTCCCGGTGATCGCTCTTGCGCAGCTCAACCGCGGCGTCGAGCTTCGCGAGGACAAGCGGCCGCGACTCGCCGACCTCCGCGAGAGCGGTTCGATCGAGCAAGACGCTGACGTCGTCATGTTCCTACACCGCCCCGCAGCCTACGACCCCGAAGATCGCCCCGGAGAGGCGGACATCATCATCGCCAAGAACCGGCATGGCCCGATCGGGACGGTGTCTCTGTCGTGGCTGAGCGACTCGATGCGCTTCGGAGACCTCGCGCGCATTCAAGAACCGGCTGGCGGCTTTTTCGGTGGTAAAAGTGGTGGAGGCGGGTTCGATCGCTGATGAACCAACCCGACGCGTCAGCGAGGGCGAGCGCATCAAAACGCTGTCAATTCGGCGTCATCTGGAGCGCCCGCCCTCGCTGGCGCTTCGGGTTGCTGAGTTCCGCCAGTCGTCTTTCCACAGGTTATGCACAGCAGCAAACCTCGTTGAAAAAATTTCAAAATATCGGATCGACACAACTCGCGAGGAATACACCAACTTCCTCAAAACCAGCACCGAGAGACGCACTCGGACACCAGTTTTTCGTTTGACACTCTGACCTGCGTGGATAGCATCCGCCCCTCTGAGTGAGTGGTGGCCGAAACGTCGTGGTGCCAACAGCGAACGCCGGCCAATTCAATTCTGACTGTCTTCCGAACAGACTGCGCGCAAGTCGCCCGCCCATCCCACGCCACGGCAACGGAGTGCCTGTCACTTTTGCTTGGGGAGTGTTGATGGACCACATTGCGGTCACGGTGCGCGCAGAGGGGTTGCAAGATGCTTCCCACCGATTTGGTGATGGTTGCGCCCTCGTTTTCTTTCGACCCGGCAAGGTCGCTCGACAACTCGGCAATGCGGAACGGAGTGGGGGTGACTCCGGCCGCTGACCGAACGGATTCCGATCCCCAAGTCACCAACGAGCAGGTGGCGCTCGAGGCGCTGCTGCGAACCACCATCGGACCTCAAAGCCATCAGCTTTGGTTCCGCGATAAAACCGCGCTGACAATTCGCCACGACGAATTGATCGTGCGAGTCGCCAGCCCATTTCTGTCGACCTGGTTGCAGCGTCAGTTTCGTGACCCGCTCAGTTCGGTCGCAGCGATCGTGCTCGGACCGGCTGCTCGCGTCCGTTTCGAGATCGACGGCTCGCTCGCTATCGCGGCCGACTCTGCGAACGTAGCCGCCTCGCTCCCGCGAGGCGGAGCTAAAGCCACTGATCCACAACCTCCGGCAAACGTCACGCCGTCCGCAGTTGCTCCGCCTCGCGGAAGCGAGGCGGCTACGTTGACGCGACAGGACTCTGCTCCAAAATCGGCGACCGCTTCGGCACGGCGGTTTGCCGATCTCGCGGACTTCGTCGCGGGATCGTGCAATCAACTCGCATTCACAGCGGCTCGGCAGGTCTGTGAAGCACCCGGCGAGCGGCTCAATCCGCTGTATCTGTTCGGTGGTGTCGGACTGGGAAAGACGCATCTTCTCGAAGGGGTCTACTGCGAGTTGCGGCGGCGATTCCCGAGTTGGAATATCGTCTTCCTGACCTCGGAGCAGTTCGCGAATTACTTCACGCAAGCGCTCCGCACACACACGTTGCCCAGCTTTCGGCAACGCTTTCGCGGTGTCGATGTGCTGCTGGTCGATGACGTCGATTTCCTCGACGGCAAGCGAGTCATCCAGGAAGAGTTTCTGCACACGGTGAAGACGCTCGAAAGTCTCGGCAAGCAATTGGTCGTGACGGCCGACCGGCATCCGCGATTGTTGTCTCAGACGAGCGAAGAACTCTCGACGCGATTCGTGTCCGGCTTGGTCTGCCGTCTGGAAGCTCCTGACCTTGAGACACGGACGCGAGTGGTGCAGCACAAGCTGACGCAGCGCCAGTTGGAATTAACGCCCGATGCGATCGCCTTGGTCGCACAGTGGTTCCGCAACAACGTGCGCGAACTGGAAGGGGCGTTGAACTGCCTAGAAGCCCACTTCTCAATGACTCGGCAACGCATGACGGGGCCAAACGCTCGGCAGATCCTCGCGGACTTGCAGCGTGACTGTGTGCGAATCGTGCGGCTCGCCGACGTCGAACGAGTCGTTTGCGATTTGTTCCGCTTGATCCCGGAAGAACTCCGTTCGAGCAGCCGCGCTCGCAACGTCGCACAGCCTCGGATGCTGGCGATGTTTCTGGCTCGCAAGCTGACACAAGCGGCGTACAGTGAGATCGGCGAGTTCTTCGGCGGGCGAAATCACAGCACGGTGATCTCCGCCGAGCGGCAAGTTCGAGAGTGGCTGACGATCGACACGTCCTTCACGATCGCTGCTCGGCAATGGTCTGCCGGAGAATTGCTGCAGACGTTGGAACAGCAGTTGTTGGCGAGCTGAAAGATTGGCTATCTACCTGTCGGACGCGGCGTTGGAGATCACTCGGCGGCTTGTCGCGAAGTGGCCGGCCGGTTCTGTTCTCCGAAACGCCAGCGGCAGTCTGTGGTGCGCAATGGCAGTCAATTGCCGATTCGAGCAGCTCAAGAAGCCATTCGGCAAAAAAGTCTGCCTCTATCCGCGCAGTCCCGACTCTTGCATCAGCCAAGCGGTGGAGGTGTACGCCTCGCGGACCCAGTCCTCGATGCGGGCGGGATCAGGTGAGTATTCGAGTTCGATCGACACCGCCCCGTCGATGCCGAGCAACTTGATCTCGCGGAGGTACGGCAGGAAATCGACGACCCCTTGGCCGGGGGGCAGGTCGCCGTGTTTCTGGCCGTCGCAGTCTGAAATGTGGACGTGAATCGCTTTGCCCTTCAGCCGCCGCAGTTCTTCCGGTGCGACTTTCGCGAGACACAAGTGCGAGACGTCGATGTTCGCCTGCAACGCCGGGTGATTCACGTCGTCGATGAATTGGACCATGCGATCAACGTTGTTGAGCAGCGACAGTGCGAACGGTTCCAGTTCGAGGGCGATCTGCACGCCGAGTTGTTCCGCGTGTTCTGCGAGGATACGGCAAGTACGGACGCCAGTGGCCCATTGTTCGGCGGGTGGGATGACTTCTTGATTCCAGATGTACTCGCCCAGCACCAGTAACACATTTTTGGCTTCCAGCTCGTAGGCGAAGTCGAGGTACTGCTTCACGCGGTCGATGTGAAATCGCTGCACACTGGGATTGAAGTCGATCAGCCCAACCGCCACGCAGCAGATCGAAACAATCGGCAGGCCGGCCTTGTCTGCCTCGCGCCTGATCAGCTTGCGCTCGCGGACGTCGATGTCGAGCGGGTCGGCGAAGATGTCGATCGTGTCAAAGCCGAGTTCTTTCGTCTTCTGAATGCCCCACGCGGTTTCGCGTCCGCTCTGTGCCCAGGCGGAATTGATCAGGCCGAGTTTCATGGCAATGTCCTTCGCGAGTGAGAAATCTGAATCGACTTTACTGCCCTCGCGCGACCTGAGAAAGCGAAGCGGGAATGAACGGCGGCAACGTGGTTGCGGCGGCGAAGTGCCGGGCCTATCGTCCGGTTCACAAACGAAGTCACTCAGACGCCTGCGGTTGAAGAAACCGACCGGCGACAAGGATCCGGTTTTCATGGTCGCGCCTCACGCAACGATGCAGAGTCTCAGATACGGCGACGGCCAGCAGTTTGAGATCGACTTGGATTCGAGTCGCCTCGCCGGTCGGAATCGACCTCCGGAGCCAGCCGCCGACTTCGCCAGCGAAGTGCGACGGCAATTGACGACACCGCTCGACTTTCCGCCGCTGGAGCTGGCGGTTGTGCCGGACGATCGTGTGGTCATCGCTCTGGATCGGCACACTCCGGGAGCGGCCGAGATCATCGCTGCTGTGTGGTCGGTATTCGCAAAACGATCGATCAAGCCGGCCGACGTGACGATCCTGCAACCGGCAAGCTGGAAGCTCGACCAAATGCCAGACCCGCGCGTCGCCTTGCCGAAGTCGGTTCGTGATGCGATGCACTGGACGATTCACGACGCGACGGACAAAAAGCGAGAGAGCTTTTTGGCGAACTCGGCAAACGGCGAACGAATCTATTTGGATCGCGAACTTGTCGATGCGGACTTTGTGTTGCCGATCGGAACGGTGGGCTTCGATCCGCTGCTTGGATTTCGCAGTGCGGGGAGTGCGATCTTTCCGGGGCTGTCGAACATCGACTCGATGGCCAAGGCTCGCGGACAGGATCACACCGAACTGCGTCCCGAAGACGATCGGCCACTGCGGCAACTGCAAGACGAAGTCGCTTGGCTATTGGGAGTGCAGTTTGGTATTCAAGTCCTGCCCGGTAGCGCCGGACAGCCAGCCGGCGTGATCTGCGGTGCCATGGAGCCGACGACAACGGCGGCTCGAGACTGGCTCACGCAAAACTGGTTTGTCGAGCAACCACAGCGGAGCGAGATCATCGTCGCGGCAGTCGATGCCGACGCGAACGGCACAACTTGGGATCAGCTTGGTGTGGCGTTGCAGACAGCTCGGAACCTGGTGCAGCGCGGCGGCAAAATCATCTTGCTGACGAGTCTTGTGGCCGAGCCGACGGAGGGATTTCGATACCTCCAGCAATGTGAATCGCCCCGTGAGGCACTCAAACCGCTGCGATTGGAAAGTCCGCCCGATCTGATCCCGGCCAGCCGACTCGCTTCCGCCGCCGATTGGGCGACGGTGTATTTGGTCAGCGGATTGCAGACCGATTTGGTCGAAAGCCTGTGCATGACGCCGCTCGTGCCGGCCGAGGCCGCGAGATTGCTGGGCCGCGGCGGCTCATGCTTGCTGCTGGAATCGGCTCAGCACACGTTTGGCTACGTCCCGTAAACCATTGCTGGCTCCAAAAATCTTGGTCCTCAATTGCAAATCAGTGGCTCAAACGATGAAGTTTTCGTTAGTCCCTTTTTGTGGACTGGTGGAAACTCATCCTGACGGACGCCAACCATCACCGCCCGTCAAGGATGGGAGACCACTCGGCCCTTGATACGAGATGCGTCCGACAGCCCTGCTGTGACTTCGGTTCTCCGTTGTAAGTGGTGAGATCTGTTCCTGAGACCGACTCGTGATGATTGCACTCAAAAATGAGGAGAAGGCCATGAGGACTTGGAGAACGCATCTGCGACCGCGCGGATTCACTCTGATTGAGTTGCTGGTCGTAATCGCCATCATCGGGGTTCTGACCGCTCTGTTGCTGCCGGCCGTTCAGCAAGCTCGCGAAGCGGCGCGCCGGGCACATTGCAAGAACAATCTCAAGCAACTCGGATTGGCGGTGCAGAGCTATCACGACCTCTCCAAAATGTTCCCGTTTGGATTCGACGCCCGCGAAACGTTGTGGCACGCTCAGATCTTGAATCAGATCGATCAAGCTCCGTTGTTCAAGACTTTGATCTGGGAAGAGACTGGGTTAGGAAATTGGGATGCTGTCGGTTCACCAAACCTCAGAGCGTGCGAGACTGTCATTGGCGTGTTTCGCTGCCCGTCGATGGCGCGACCGGAACACGACAACAATCAAAACATTCCTGGCCGTGTTCCCAACAGCTATCGAGGCTGTGCCGGATCAAACGTCTATTCGGACGACGCCAGCACGATCCCGGCCGGAGTTCCAGCCGGCGCGAAGTCGTTGGAGGAAGTTTCGTTGAATGGAATGATGTATGGCTGCAGCAGTGTCCGGATCAATGACGTGAAGGACGGCACCAGCAACACCATCTTCTTCGGCGAGTCCTACAACGACAAATATTCGAAAGATGGCCAAGAAATGGATTACTGGCAAATGGGCAGTCCGCAGAGCGGCGGGTGGAACCCCGGTGGGACAGGTGGCACGGAATACAGCGAAGGTCTTGGCTCGACTGGCCCCAAAATGAATAGTCGACTCGATGCCACCGTCAACGGCGTGCTGATGGAGATGTCTTTTGGAAGTTATCACATCGGAGGGGCACACTTCGGAATGACGGACGGCTCGGTGCGATTCATCTCGCAAAACGTCAACCTCACGACATATCGCGGCTTGGGATCGCGCAGCGACAAGGAAACCCTTGGCAACTTTTAGCTGTTCCAGACAAGTTGCATGTCTTCACGAATTTCAAGTGGCAAGCAATCGCGTGGGCGCTCGCCGACACAATCAGCGATGGATGACCGATGAGAACGAAGACTGCAATCGCCTGGGCTTGGATTTGTCTGCTGTTCACAGCGGGTTGCGGCGGCGTCGCTCCAACTGTGGACTACGGCAATGTCACATTGCTGAGCGTTTCAGGGTCCGTCACCTTGGACGGCAAGCCTTTGCCCGCCGCGGTCGTGACGTTTGATGCTGAGGATGGACAATTCTCATACGGTCTGACCGACTCCAGTGGCAACTTCTCGCTTCAGTTTGACTCGGCAAAGTCCGGAGTCACTCCTGGCAAAAAGACGGTCAGGATCAGCACCACGCGACAGATCCTGGGACTGAATTCCGAGGAGGATGGTGGCGACGAGGATGGCAGCGAAGGCGAGTCCTCCAAAACAAGTCCGCGTTCCACGGAATTAGTTCCTGCCCGCTACAACAAGAAGTCCGAGCTGTCCGTCGAAGTCAGTTCGTCGAAGAAGCATTTCGAGTTTCCATTGGTCTCGAAATAGTCTCGAGTCCGCTGTGTTCGGCTCCGTTCTCGCGCAAAAAAAGCCCGACTGCGTTCCAGTCGGGCATTCGAGAATTTCTTGACTCGGCGAATTACCAGCCGTTGCCTTCGTTGGGCGCGCCGTTGCTGGAGTCGTCCTTGCCGTTGACCTCGCAGTACACGATCGGCTTGCAATCACAATCGTCCGACGAATCATTGAAACCGAAACCGGACACGAACGCATGCAACCCACCGTAGGGCATCGGCTTCTTCAGGCCGTTCACGTTGTACGACTGGTTGACAGCTCCAAACGCATTCGACACGTCGTTGAGTTCCTGCGTGATCGAGTCCCGCACGGCAGTGAGGCCGACCACCATTCCCAGCACCGCGATCGTCATCACCAGGACCAACTCGGCCGAGATGACGAAGCCCTGTTCGTCAACAGTCAACTCAGAAAGATTGCGCAACATGTCCGTGTCCCCTTGAGAATGTGAGAGAAGAATCGTCGTTCGAGTTTGCTAGTCCATGCGTCAGGCTCGAACGCTAAAACCATCCCGGAGAATTCCAGCCGCGATGGCTGAAGACTGACCGGGAGCAAATCGATCCATGTGTGAGAGTGGCGGATCAAAAAGCAGCCAATGTGCCGAAACGCTCGACACGACGAGGCACACGGCAGGTTGGCGGAGCGCGATCAGGCTCTAACGCCGAAGAAAACGCGGATTGTCCACGCATCAAGAGAATTGAACACGCCGACTGAGCACCCTTGAAGAGTTGCTTCGGCGCAAAGTTCACGAAACACCAGGACGTTCAATCGCGAACAGCTCGCGAAACATCTTGGGGCTCAGAGTCGGGTTCGGAATCGTCGAAAAAGTCCATTTCGGTTCTCGCCGGAGCGAGTTCATCGAAGAGCATGTTGAGAGTCCTCAACATGTCGCGCTGACGAGCAAAAAGCCGAAACTCGGCCGCATGTACGCCTTCGAGAGCCTTACCGGCGGTGATCAACGTTGCGGTCATCGGAACCCGTTTCCTTGGCCACCGACATGGCGGCCGAATGTCCCGCAACTCTAGGTCAGTCATCTGACACGCAACGGGTGTTCCGAATGTTTCCAGAAAAAACCAAAGCCGCACAATCGTTACGACCGGCCCGTAGGTCAGCCATACCAGGCTGACTCTGCGGTCATCGATGTCGTGTCGCCAATCGGGTCAGGCTCGAAGGCCTGACCTACTTGTTCTGCAGCCTGACGACGCCGTCCCAATCGGCGGGTGCCCTACGGTTGTGCTGGGCAATCAGAGCCAACAAAAAATCCTGTGCGCGATCGGTCGCCGGCATGTCGTGCAAACAGCGATAGGCCGCTTCCCAGCGTCCCGCGATGAAGTCATCGACCCCTTGTTCGTACCGAGCGAGATGTGCGTCGGTCAGTTCGGGGAGGTCAGCGGCGGACGGAATCAACTCGGAAACGATCAATGGGGTCTCCAATCCGACTGGCAGCACTTTGGCTAAACGACGAACGCGTCCTTCGGTTGGATCGAGCCGATCGCGAACCAGCGCGGCGAGAGTTTCGTCGAGAAGGATCGGCACGCGCATTTGGCTGGTCATCGTTTCGAGGCGGCTCGCGAGATTCACGACGGGACCAAAGACGGTGACCTTCACTTGCTCAGCCGTGCCGATCTTGCCGGCAACAGCACGGCCATGCGCGAGGCCAATCCCCATTTGGAAATTCGACAGCGGATGCCCCGCTTGTTGAAACGACTCCGCGAACACTTTGCGAATCCCCAGCGCGGCTCGGCAGGCTTGCAGGGCAGACTCATCGGAGGCAAACGGCCAACCCCAAAAACCGAGTGCGGCATCTCCCTGAAAATCTCCGGTCACGCCTCGGTGCTGCAAGATGTGCGAGGTCATCACACCGAGCGCCTGACTGACTCGGTTCAGCAAGCCGATCAAATCGCCGGCCGATTCTTCGGCGTGATGACTGAAGCCGCGCAGGTCGCAGAACATGACACTCACGTCGCACTCGCGTGGTGCAAGCGTTTCGGTGTTCAACTCGTTGCCCAACGCGGACAGGATCGTTGGTGCGAAGAATTGCCGCAGTCCGGCCTGTTGGCGTTCCAGCCAATTGAGTCGCCGCACCGAACTGATGATTTCGGCGACCAGTTCAGTGAATTTCACGTCCGCCTTGAGGTGCATCGTCTCGGTCGCCGAAATGTTGCCTTCGGTGAGCGAGCGTCCCTGTTTGCCGGCGACGTACAAGCCCCAGGTCGCTTGCGGCCCATCGGGGACCGGAGTGCAGAACGCCCAATCGAGCTCCGCGGCAGCGGTGTACTCCGGATTGGACAGTGCGGCCGTCGGCCAGAGATGCAGCACGCTGAACCGCCGCTTGAGAGCTTCCGCGACTAGACGAGAACTGGGACGAAACTCGCCGGCCGTTTCGCGGCGGCGCGTCCAATGTGCGAGTTCCACGTTGTCGCCAGCTCCGAGCCGCACAATTGCGACCGCCTCGGCTTGCGTCACTCCGGCCAGCAGCAAATTCGTCAGCCGGAAAAAAAGATCCTCGTCAGTGCGTGCGCCGCCGATGACTTCCGGCAGGTGCATCAAGACTTCCATTTGCCGGTCCGCGTCACGAAAGCGGATTTGCCGAAGCGTCTGCGCATCGAACGTCATTTCCTGCATCGGCGCTTCGGCCGACGCGGACAGCTCGGAACCGGGCCGCGTCAGATGAAACAGCGTCGTACCGAGCACGAACTGGTCGCCACCGCGCAGTTCGCAACGATCGACAATCTCACCGGCATGAAACAGCGAATTCGTCGCTTCAGGAAACCGTTCGATTCGCACCCGTCCGTCGATCACAGTGACGCGGACATGTCGCCGTGAGATCGCCGCATCCCAGGGGACGATCAAATCCGATTCCATGCCGCGACCCAAAACAAAACTCTGACCGCCGGTCAGTGCATGCTTCAAACGCTGGCGTGGTTCCGAACCTTCGGCGAGGAGTTCAAACTCGGACATCGGAAGGAGTCGCCTCGCGTTTATCCGTAAAGCTCGTGAGCCTGTCTGTGCTCCAGCCGCTTCGCGCGGATCAGACCGTCAGTCAGCTTCTCGCCCTTGGGATCGAGATACACCCGTCCGGTCGATTCCCCTTTGCCCGGGCTGACGTTGAGCACATGAATGTTGAAGATGAACGCCGTTTCGGAGGTCGCCTGGAACCAATGGACGTTGTCCTTGTGATCGGAAATTGACGACGCCTCGCCGGTGTGAAACGCACGGTCGATCGTCGGCTTGATGAGGATGTGCGATTCCTCGTCCTTGATCCGGTCGTACAGCCGGCCTTGAAAATCTCCTTTGAGAATCAGGAACGACGTTGCCATGTTGTTGTGCCCGTGCGGCACGACCGAGCGGCCCTTCTTCAAGGCGAAGACTTGACGGCCGAAGACGTACTCGGTCGGCAGCCCCTCGACCTTCGGGAACTTTGGCCGCAGACTTTTGGCTCCGTTGTCCACGATCTTCAGGTCTTTGGTGATCGCGTCGAAGTCGATTAGCCGCATTACGTCGGCCGGGTCGATCTTCTGAAACAACGCTTCGATCTGCTTCTGCCAATCAACCTGCTTGAGCTTCTGTCCCTGCACGTCGGCCGCCAGAGAATTGACCTGCTTGAGCCACGCAATTGTCGCCGGCTTGACCTCGTCCGCGAACGCATCCGCGCGAAAAATCGTTTCGAGCAGCGAGTATCCCAACAGCGAACCGAGCGTGGATCGCGCGAACTCGCGACGCGAGAGCTGTGACATGACGTAGCCTTTCTGGCAAGCGAAACGGGAGGTCAGTTCTTTTTCTTCTTGTCCTCGGAGATTTCTTCGGCCCAGGCGGGTTCCAGATCTCCTGCAATCACCAGGCTCTTGAAGCAAAAACCGTTCTCGCCGCCAAACAATTGCAGTTGGCCTGCGGGAACTCCTGGAGCATCCTTCCCAACCGTCGAATTCCCCCACATGAACGCGGTTCGTTCTTCATCGATGGCCAGCTTGATCTCGACGGTTCCGCTCCGTTCTTTGTCAGGAACAATCGCGCTACTTCCTCCATGATCAACAACGTTGAGATACACCGTGTCGGGAAGCAGTCCGCCGGTCCCAATCGAGACGCGATCCGTCTTCAACACGTTTCCTCGCATCTGCTTGAGCTTGAGCGTCGCACTGACCTTCATATTCCTGAATCTGGCCACATGAGTGACGTTGACCCCGATCGGAAGACACAAGCCATCGGCGTTCACCACCGGCTTGGCTTTCGATTTACCGAGCGTGAAATCCTGAAGTTGCTTCGCATTGGAAAAATCGTAGGCCAGCGCGATCTCTCCGGACCTCTTGTCAAACGCAAGTTTGCCTTTGACGGTTTTCTTGAGGCCCGCAATCAACTCTGGCGGCAACTTGTCGGTGACGGTCTTGTCATCGCAGTTGCGCGTCTCGCCTTCGTTTTGTGGGACATCGCCATAAGCGACGAGCGACACCATCAAAGCCCACGCGAGCATCATTGACTCCCCTCTCACCAACGCTTCGGAGTTTACAGAACCTCGGTATCGCCAGCACAGTGCCGCAACCTCCGGAAGTTGTCAACATTGAGCCCGATGCCAAACTCAGTCCAGCATCAGTTGCAGGATGTGGACTCCCAGTCGCCGGCCAAACTTCATGCCGACCTCTTTCAAAAGTCCGACGCGAGTGAAGCCGACGCTTTCGTTGATGTGCAGACTCTCGCCGCTTCCCTCAGCAACGCGCGCGATCAGCGAATGGAAACCGAGCCGCCGAGCATCGGCGATGATCGCGAGCTTGAGTTGGCGGCCGATGCCTTGGCCACGGAATTCGCTCGCCACATAAAACGAAGTCTCTCCGGTGTCGTCGTAGGCGCGGCGATCCGACCAGCGAGTCAAAGAGGCCCAACCGACCACTTGACCATCGACTTCGGCGACCAGGATCGGATGCCGTTCGTCGTGCGAATCAAACCAGCGCCGCCGTTCGTCGTGAGTCTTCGTTTCCGTGTCGAACGTCGCGGTCGTCATCAGAATCGCTGAGTTGTAGATGTCGGTGATCGTCGGCAAATCCGCGATCTCAGCAGGTCGAATCCGAACTCCTGTGGACATGAGAAGCTCCGAACTATTTCTTGGGTTTGGCAACGACAGCATCCATTCCCGCTCGCCAACTGGCGAGCTTCTCGCGCATTGCTGCGGCGGTGCCATCAGGCTTGAGCCGTGAGGAATCAAAGTCCTGGTACAATCGTTTGTGCCAGGCGGGATCGAAGTCTGGATTTGGCGAGTTGCTTTGTGCTCCGACTGACGCTTGCCATGCCGCGAGTTCGGCCTCCATGACTGCGACTCTCTTCGGGTCCTTCGCGGAGAGGTCATGCTCTTCCGCCCGATCGGTCGCGAGGTTGAACAACTCGCTGCGGCGATCCTCGTAGTGCTCGATCAACTTCCAGGTGCCGATCCGAATCGCTCCGGCGGGGCGGCCTCCTTGATTGTTGTAGTGTGGGAAGTGCCACAACAGTGGGCGAGCTGCCAGCGATCCTCCTTTCAGCAGCGGCGCGAGGCTCGCTCCGTCGGACTTGCTCGCGTCGAATGGGACACTGCAAAAATCGAGAATCGTCGGCAACCAGTCGGTGTTGATGACCGGTGCGTCAATGACTCTGCCGGCCGGTACCACCTTCGGCAGCCGCACGATCAGCGGAATGCGCAGCCCCCCTTCGTAGAGGTATCCCTTCCCGGCGCGGAACGGTGTGTTGTGAGTCGGCGCATCCTCCTTCAATTCCGGGAGGTGAACACCACCGTTGTCTGACGTGAAGATGACCAGCGTATTGTCGTGCAGCTTGAGTTCGTCCAGCGCGTCCAGTAGCCGGCCGACGCTGTCGTCGAGCGTGTTCACGACAGCGGCAAACGTCGGGTTGAAGCTCTCGTTGAACTTCGCGATCAGCTCCGGCTTCGCGGCCAACGGGATGTGCGGATTGTTGTGCGGCAAGTAGAGGAAGAACGGCTTGTCCTTGTTGGCTCGGATGAAGTCGATCGCGTGTCCGGTCAGGTCGTACTCTCCTTTGCCACCTTCGTCGGCGGTTGGCGAAGTGTTTGGCTTGCCGGCGTGGACGACGTCGAAGCCTTGCTCCTTCGGCCCAAAGCCCGCTCCGCCAAGATGCCATTTGCCGATGCAGGCGGTCGCGTAGCCGGCGGACTTGAGATGCTCGGACAGCGTTATGTGCTCCAGTGCGAGCTGTTGGTTGATCTTCGGATGCAGCAGCTTTTGCGACGGAGCATCACCGCGTCCCGGCAGAAACGTCGTGATGTGCAGCCGCGCCGGAGCCAGTCCGCTCATGATCGCCGCTCGCGACGGCGAGCAAATCGGCTGAGCACAATACGCCGACGTGAACCGCATCCCCTCCGCCGCCAGCCGATCGAGCCGAGGCGTCGCCTGATCCTTGCGGCCGTAGCAACTCAAATCATTGATGCCGAGATCATCCGCCAAGATGAACAGGACGTTTGGCGGCCGTTGCTCGGTGGCGAATGCCAGCGAGGACAAACAACACAAACCAACAGACAACAGTTCTCGAAACCCTCGCATCAGCGATGTCTCCTCTCGTGTCGATCGCATCACACGATACCTCGCGCGGGGTGTCATGCGAAATTCGGCGAGCGGCAGGGCGTCAGCCCTCCGAGTCAAACAGATCGATTCACTCGGAGGGCTGACGCCCTGCCGCTCGCCAAAACGTCTCAT
>SYJG01000274.1 GCA_005798445.1 Planctomyces sp. | reverse complement strand
TCCTTCAAAATCGCGAATTGCCGCTCCGACACCACCACCTTCGCCGCCTTCCCTGGCATGACACACCTCCTTGACCAAGTCCGCAGAGTTGAGTCAAAAATGGCGTCTGGTGGTAGATCAACTTTCGATGGCGGCACTAGTGCGTTCCGGCTGATACGCTCAAAACACGGTCTTTCTCTTGGACAGATTCATGGCTGATTCGAGCTTGTTCATTGCGACACGTTGCCGGTGAGTCACGGTTTTGACCATACGTTGCAGCCAGAGGCGACGTGTTGGGAATATCAGCGGCAGACTTTCAATCAACGTGAGGGATTGTTCGCAATTCCGCCGTTACGACAGGGCTGCCGCGACCGTCTTGGCCAGCCGCCTTCGTTCGGACTCTTCCCCACCGGCTGGTTTCCCGTTCAGTCGGAGACCCGCTCAGTACGCAAATCCTCCAATCAGGTCTCACGCCGCCCACGCTGTACTTCTCGTCTCGAAGCTCGCAGCCCAGGTGAGACTGACCGCTTGTGAATTGCATTTCCAATGACTGCGCGATGGAGTTGCGCACGTGCCGAGAAAGCGGATTGTCAGGCCTCTCGGTGGGGTGTTGAAATCCGCGGAAGCAATTCCAATCGCGATGTTTGTCCGTCGATTCCACATTATCGATGCGAGATCACACGTCACCCTGCGTCGGGATAAGGTTCGGTTCGAGCGAGAATTCCAATTTTTTCCAACCGTTCCGATTCTATGAAGGAGGGCGGCACATTCTTTGCCTTTTCCCCGACATGCTCAGGTTGGGGTTGCAGTCCATGACTCAACTCCTCGGGAGATTCATGGATTTCAGAGCTGAACCAGGCGTTCGCGCGCAAATCGCTGGGTTCGGAGTTGTGCCAACTGCGCTTCCACAAGGGGACACCGAATTTGACTGCACACATTCGAGCTGGAATCCCGGCTGTAGCCGGTTGCACCGCCGCCCAAAGGCGGAACTCCCACAAAAAGTGCGCTGTCGAACGAACCGAGCGACCTTGTCACCAGTGCGCGGCCGGTCTTGGAACAGATTATTGGCGAACGTCGGATGTGAGTCCCCCGGGAATTCTTCCGACGAGGTCATTCTGGAATGACTCCCCTGATTCCTCGGAGGACTGACGTCGCCCGCTCGCCTACCAACATTGAATCTTCAACGAGGATTTCCAGGTTTCGTCTCCATAGACTCTCGCAACTCTGAGGACTCGCCATGAGAAACGCGAACAGGATGCAGCATTTGACACCCTTGAGTACTGGCCCCGCTGGCTGGCGTGGGATGAAGTCGGATTGGCCACGGCCGGCGTGGCAGAACACTCTGGCAAGTTGGTCGACGGAATACTGCGACGGCTTTGCTCGTTTGAGAGCGCCCCGGCTCGATGGCCGTGTGGGCATTGTGTGATGCGTCTCGGACAAATGTTCGGTTCGCGCAGAGTGTGGTTAGCGCGATGCGTCTGGCCTGATCAGAACTGCGGAGAATTGTTCGGCCACAAGTCTTTCCCGTATCCTCTCCATTCATTCCCTTTTGAGGGCACGCCATGAGAATCGCGAACTGGCTGCAACGCTTGACGACCCGCATCACCTCCCGCCGGCGCGGGAACCGAATTCAAAGCCGCCGGTCTGCGGGAAATACCGGCGGCTAGCGCCATGCCGATCAAATGAAAAAAATCACGCGATGAATCAACCTCAAGAAACCGTTGGCAACGTGAACTCGGCTCCCGCCCCGTCGTTGGAGTTGATGGGGTCACGGCAATTTAACTCGTGGCTCGCCGAGCAGCGGGTCAGTTTGGCGTTCACGACGTATCAGTCGGGCAAGCTGTTTTTGATCGGGTTGCAGCCGGATGGGCGGCTTTCGACTTTCGAGCGGACCTTCAATCGGTGTCTCGGCTTGTGGGGCGACGGGCAGACATTGTGGATGACGTCGCTGTATCAGCTTTGGCGGTTTGAGAACGCGCTGGAACCGGGGCAAGTCGCCAATGGCTATGACCGCGTCTATGTGCCGCAGGTCGGCTATGTCACCGGGGATCTCGACATTCACGATGTCTCGGTCGATGCCGATGGCCGGCCGGTGTTCGTCAACACGCTCTTCGGGTGCCTCGCCACGACCAGTGAGCGGCACAGCTTCACGCCGCTGTGGCAGCCTCCGTTTCTGACGAAGCTGGCGGCTGAAGATCGTTGTCATCTCAATGGGCTGGCGATGGAGAACGGACGACCGGCGTATGTGACCTGCGTCAGTCAAAGCAATGTCGCCGACGGCTGGCGCGAGCGACGTCGTGACGGCGGTTGCGTCGTCGATGTGCGGACCAACGAAGTCATCGTCACCGGCCTGTCGATGCCGCACTCGCCGAGGCTGTATCGCGACCAGTTGTGGTTGCTGAATTCCGGCACCGGCTACTTCGGTCGAGTCGATCGGAAGACGGGCCAATTCGAGCCGTTGGTGTTCTGCCCCGGCTACATGCGCGGGCTGAGTTTCATCGGGGACTACGCGGTGATCGGGCTGTCTCAGTGCCGCGAGAACCGCACGTTTCAAGGACTCACGCTCGACGACAACCTGAAGAAGAACGACGCCGAGGCTCATTGCGGCTTGTGCGTGATCGACCTGCGAACGGGCGATCTCGTGCATTGGCTGTGGCTGAACGGAGTCGTCCGCGAACTCTACGACGTGATCGTGCTCCCCGGCGTGCAGCGTCCCTCAGCCCTCGGTTTCAAGACCGACGAAATCCGGAGGACGATCACGATCGGAAACTAGCAGTCCTGTGAGCGGCAAGGCGCTAGCCGCCGGTGCCGAACGAATATCGACCGGCGGCTAGCGCCGTGCCGCTCACGAGCGTGGCTACCAAACCAATCTCAATTCTTAATTGGCCAAGTGTCAGTCAAAGGTAGTCACCCGCGTGTCAGTCAACGGTAGTCAGTGGTAGAAGGAGATTCTTTCAAGGGCAATGGAGATGGTTCAAAAAGTCGGTGGAGAATGTTCGTCGCGGAATGGTGTCGCAGGT
>SYJG01000273.1 GCA_005798445.1 Planctomyces sp. | reverse complement strand
TCGATGTACAGGGCCGCGATGCGCGCGCCTTCCTGGAAGTTGCCCGGCTTGATGCCCCATTCTTCTTCTTCGACCACTCCGCTGCTGTTGGCCAGCGGGAATTGATATCCGGGATCTGCATGGACGACGTCGTCGCCGGCGCGTGTCTCGATTCGCGTCCCTTCGGTGTTGAGGACTTGATACGAGGCGTAATGCTGCTCGAAGGCGGTGACGAAACCGCTGACTTCGTCACCGGCAAAGAATCGCAGTTCATTCTCCGCGACCGAGTTCGCGGCCGCGATCTTCAGCAAAGCGTTCGCACCAAATGCCGTTGTCGCGAGTTGCAGTCCGTCGGCGGTGACTTCCGCGACGACGTCGTTCGCGATTCCCTTTTCTGCGAATGCCGAGTTGATGTCTTGGGCCAGATCGAGCAGCGTCAAATTCGTGTCGTCTCTCGGCACGCTGATGTTGCCCACACTGATCCCGCCGACTTCGAGATTGAACTCGGCCGTATCTGAGAGGACGCCATTCAGAGCGGTCGGTAGTCCCGCCGAACGAACGATCGCACGGATGTCGTGCAGTTCCGTTTGCCACCGTTGATTGGCGATGTCCCACACGAGGCTCGTGACTTCGTACCGCTGCAAGAAGCGGCTGAAGCGGATGGCGACGTTGTCCGGCACTTCACGCGAGAGCCGATCGAAGTCGCCCCCTTGATAGAAGACCTGATCGAAGCCCGCTCCGCCGTCGAAGCGATCGGCTTGAGTGGTCGGCACCGTCTGGCCGGTCGGGGTGAGGGCGAGCTTGTCCGTCACGACTTGGAAAAGGTCGTCGCCGATACCGCCGAACAACAGGTCTTCGGCCTGCTTGTCGAGTCCGCCGGTGAGGACATCGTTCCCCGCGCCGCCGAAGACCCAGTCCTCGGACGGGCCGCCCTGCAAGCGATCATTCCCCGCGCCGCCGATCAGCACGTCTCGGCGTTGATTCACGTCGAAGCGCGTGCCGAGGTTGAAGGCGGTCGTCGCGTTGCCGGTCAGGTTGATGCTGAGGTCGTAGATCGTCGGCGCGCGTTCCGCCGTCGTCACTTGAAGGAGATAGGTCCGACCAGCCACGAAGGCCGTGTCGCCGTCGAGCCGCAAGTCCGCTCGGCCAATCGCCGAGAGGTTGAGCGTCGTCGTGTTGTTTGCGCCGCCGACTGACTGAATCGTGTAGAGCGAGGCATTCGGATTCGTGCCGGGATTCGCCAGCCGCACGCGCAACGCATGAGTGCCTTCCGCCAAGTCCCCCAGTTTGAAGCCGACCGAGAACTGTCCAACGACCGACTTCGACTCGACCAGTGTGCCGAGTCCGGCTTTTCCGCCGCCGTAATTCTCAAACAGTTCGACGATCAGTTCGGAAACCGTGCTGATGTTGTCGATGAAGATCGAACCGTCGCCGCCGACCGACTCGGCATCGACGTCGAAGCGATAGACATCGCCGTCGCTCGTCGCATGAATGCTGCCGCCGGTCACTTCCGCGAGGTCGCCGATGCTGTCGAGCGGGTAAGCGTTGTTGTTCGCGCCAAGTTCCTGATCGACCGCAAATCCAAACGCCGTCGCTCCGTCTTCGGTCGCGAAGTGGCTCTTGAGCGCCAGCGTGCTGCCCGTCGCGCGAGCAAACGCCAGATGCCCACCGCGATTCTGAATCTGCGGGACATCCGCCTTCCCGAGACCCGCCGTTGCCGCCGCCGCATTGACCGCCGCCTGCACGTCCTGCACGAGCGCATTGACATCGAGATTCCCCGCCGTCGAAGCCGCCGTGACTGTCACGTTGAGAATCCTCGCGCTGCCGCCAAATCCAACCGTCAACAAAAACGAGACGTCACTCTCAAGCACTCCCGAAGGCGCGAACGCCCCGCCGATCAAGAATCGCTCGGTCAGGTCCGCACCGATCGTCGGCTCATTCACTTCATTCGTGCGCACTTGAGTCAGCGAACCGTCATCCTCCTGGCGATAGACGCGCACCGTGAGGCCATCGTTCTCCGAGAGGCTGCTGACGCTGATGTTGCTGCCGAGTTCTGGCGTCTGCACCAGGCGGAACGAGTACCAATCCACGTCGTCAGGACTGTCGAGCGTCAGATCCTCGAAGCGCACCGATTGCGCGAGATCGGCCAGCGTGGTGCTCTGACCGGCGGAAAGTCCGAACGCTTTCTCCGCTGGCGTGTTGACTCCGTCGATCGTCAGTACCGGCGTGGTCGCCGTGCCGAGCCGTTGCATGGCGATCCGCGAAACGAAATTGCTCAGCTCGGTATCGGTCGGACGCAGGCCGAGCCTGCCGCCGACATTCACCGCGATGAGTCGTTCGCCAAGTCCCTTCGCCGCGATCTCGGCATTGATGTCCGCGATCAGAGCTTCCGTGGAGTCATTGTTGGAAGTCACTGCTGGGGAGATCTGCAGTCGCGTGAAGGTCTCGTCGCCGAAGAGCCGCACATCGACCCGCGCGGGATCGGTGAGCTGACCGTTCAATGGCAACGCGGCGCTGCCGAGCAGAATCGTCGGGCCGAACAACGAGTAGGCATTCGCGGCGGAGTTCGGATCGCCGGCCACTTCGTTGCGATCTTGTTCTTCCGTTCGATCGACGAGGATCGGATTGCCCGACTGGTAGAGGATCGTGTCGTCCCCTTTGCCACCGTCGGTCCAAACGGTCTTCAAGACCGTCGGGCCGACATTCACGATGTCGTTGCCATCGAGCGCGTCGATGATGATCGCGAGGAAATCTCCTTCCGGCGGGAGCAGGTTGCCGCTCAGCGCCAGTTCGTTGAATTGGAGATTTCGCTCCGCTGGATTCGCTTCGAGGATCGATTCCAGGCTCTCGATCACATCGGTCGCGTCGAAGAGCAGGTTGCCATTCTCGTCAGTCGCGTTGAAGTCCAGCCGCACTTGCGCGTCGAACGAGAAGTTGCCGTTGTTGTTCGTCAGCCGCGTGATGAGATGATGCCCGCCAAGCAATCCAGGCTCGGTGACATAATCGACGCTGATGACGTCATTCAGATTCGTGCCGCCGTAGTACCAAACCTTGTCGGTCGCCTTCGCGTAGGCTTTCCACTCGTCGCCGGCCGGCACATCGAAGCCATCCTCAAACGGCAGGCCATGCCGCGTGATCAGCACATCGTTGCCGCCGTTGCCGTACAGGAAATCGAGTCCCGTGCCGCCAAACAAAATGTCGTCCTGCGACATGCCCAGCATCCGGTTGAGTCCAGTGTCCTCGACCGGGAACGGATTCCCCGCCAGCGCTTGTTCGGTCCCATCGGTATCGACCAGCCGGCCGTTCGGATCAACGAACACGCCGAACTGATCGGTGCGCAGAGTCAATGACTGCGTGAACGAAGTGAACGTCAAACGAAAATCATCGCCGCCGACGGTGACCTGTGAGCCGAGTCCCGCCCCGGTGATTTCCCCCAGCAAGTCGCTGATAAGATCGTCGAAGTGCGTATTGTCGGCGGTACTCGCGGCCGTCAGCGTCAGCGACGTGAACGTCGTCCCGTCGGTGCTGAGCGAGAAGTGCGCATCGCGATCCAGTTGTCCCAGCCGGCTCTGCCGCGCGTAAGCCGTGAGCGTCGCGCCGCTGCCGGTGTTCGTCGCGGTCTGTTCGCCGTCGAAGTGCAGCGGGCCGGTCGGATCGAAGCTCCAGGCATACAGCCGATTCGACCCTAGTCCGCCGATCGCGTCGTCATTCCCCGCTCCGCCGAACATCACGTCGAGATCATTCGGTGCGCCGTTCGACGGATCACCGAACATGCGGTCGTCACCCTCGTTGCCGTAGATCAAATCGCTGCCGCGACCGCCGTCGATCCGATCGCGGGCTTTCGAGCCAGACAGAATGTCGTCCCCCGAACCGCCGTCGAGCACGCCCACCCAATCACGGCTGCGCAGGGCGAGCGACGCCAGATCGGGAGCCTTCTCGCCGACCGCGAAGCCGAGTTCGTCATCGCCACCCAGTCCGCTGATACGGAACTGTTCGACCAGAGGATTGCCCGCCTGATCGCGCCAGCCGGCGCGGATCGTTTCGCGGCCGTTCCCCGCGTTGTAGTCGATGTCGAGCAGCTTCACTCCGAACTGCGACGCGAAGAAACGGAGTTCGTTCTGCATGACATTCGTCATCGGATCGTTCGCGACCGGCGTGACCAGCAACTGCGTCTGCTGGCCGAGATCGACAGTCTCGATCCGAATCCGGTTGCCGATGCGAACGGCTTGGACGTTATGCGGGCTGAACGAAGCACCGTCGCCGAGACCCGAGATGGCGTTGTCGATCGCCAAGTTGAAATCGCCGACAAGATCATCCAGCGAGGTGTTGTTCGCCGTGTCCGTCACCGTGATCGGGCCGACGCTCTGTCCATTCACCGTGAGCGTGAACTTCGGAGCGGCCGACGGCCGACCGTTCGCCACGATCGCCGGAGCGAGATCGGTCTTCGAGGAAATGCCGACGTCCTGTTCCTTCAGCGTGATGATGTCGGGCAGCAGCGAGCCTTCGATCAGCAAGATGTCGGTCGCGTTGTCGTCGATGACATCGCCGGCCGTGCGGTTGCCGAAGTGGCCATCGAACACGTCGCCGGTCTCGGTGAAGAACTCGGCCGTGTCGAGCTTCAGGAAGTCGATGCCGCCGCCGCCGAAGATCGAATCGCGACCGTTCTGGCCTTCCATGAGGTCGCTGTCCGCGCCGCCGTGCAGCACGTCCGCGCCGCCGCCGCCGAAGAGCTGATCCTCGCCGCCGTCGCCATACATCGTGTCCGCGCCGCCGAAGAGGTCGGCAGACGAGTTGTTCCCGAAGTCCGCGCCGAGCACATACTCGCCGTGCAGGAAATCGTTGCCGGGGCCGCCGGACAGCACATCGCGGCGAATGTTGCCGTACATGAAATCGTTGCCGCTGCCGCCGTGCAGTTCATCACCGCGCCGAGTGCTTTCGTCAGCGGGCTTGTTGGTCGGAGCGAAGGCATACATCGAGTCGTTACCGTCGCCACCGTAAGACCGCTGACCGCTCATGACGTTGACCGTCATGGAACCCGAAGTCGGGATGTCGGTCGCGATCAGCGGATTGAAGCGCGTGTTCCCACCGATACCAACGTCGGTGCCGAGGCCAGCTTTCAGAATGTCATCGCCCTCTTGTCCGTAAAGTTGGTCGATCCCCTCGTCACCGAAGAGGCTGTCGTTGTTCGCTCCGCCGAAGAGGACGTCGTCGCCCGCGTCGCCGTGAATCAATTCCGTGCCGACACCGCCGTCGATGAAGTCGTCGCCGTTGCCGCCTCTGATGTCGTCTGTTTGACCGCCGCCGAAGAGGAAGTCGGTGTCGGCTCCGCCGCGAATGACGTCGATTCCGTCGTCGGGGGTGCCGGGCAATGAATTGCCCGCTACGACGATTGGCGTGATGTTTGGGGGGGTGTAGCCGCTGGGGTTGAGCAGATCGAAACTGGTGAACTCAGGCGGCAACTGAAAGTTTCCAGGGACCGTCGTATCGAAGCTGGCTCGGCCGAAGACCGCGATCCCGCCCCAGACGACGTCGCTGCCGTCGCCGCCGTTGATGAAATCGTCGCCGTTCGCGCCAACGATGAAGTCGTTGCCCGCTCCACCTTCGGCCGAGTCATCGCCGGCCGCGAGGAACACGTCGTCGTTGCCGTCTCCCGCGCTGACCGTGTCCTGGCCCCCTTCGGCGAAGACCGTGTCGTTGCCCCCTTCGGACATGACGAGATCGTTCCCCTCGCCGACGGTCAGCAAGTCCGCCTCATTGCCGGAAGACACTGTGTCGTTGCCGAGTCCCGTCGTGATCGTGTCCTTGCCCGCGCCCGTCGTCACCTTGTCCGCGCCGCCGCCGACTTCGATCAGGTTGTTGCCATCAAACGCGAAGACCGTGTCGCTGCCGTCGGTCGTGAAGACCGAGTCGTGGCCTTGATCGGTGTGAATCAGATTGTTGCCCGCTCCGGCCATGACGAAGTGCGTCGTGCTGGCTTCGTTCGTCAGGGCCGAACGCAGATCAATCACGTCGTTGCCGGAACCGGCGGTGACGGTCTCGCTCCCCGCTCCGCCGAGCACCGTGTTCTGGCCGTTGCCCGCGTTGATCAATTCGTTGCCGCCAGCGGTCACGATGAAATCGTTGCCGGCCCCGGCGGTGATCGTCGCGTTGCCCGCGTACTCGAAGACGACGTTGTCACCTTCGCCCGCGTCGATGTTGTCGTCACCCAGGTCACCATGAATGGTGTCGCCGCCGCTGCCGCCAAAGATGACGTGCGTCGAACTCGGTTCGCCGGCATAGATCGAACCGGGCTGACCGGGATTCGACTGATCGCCGGCGGTGATGAGATCCTCGCCGCTGCCGCCGTCGAGCGTGTCGCTGCCCGGCCCGCCGATGACTTCATCATTGCCCGAGTCTCCTCTGACGACATCGTTGCCGAGATCGCCATTGAGTTCATCGTCGCCGCCGCCCCCTTCGATGAGGTCGTTCGCGATGCCGCCATTGACGAAGTCATTCCCCGCGCCGCCCGTGACCGAGTCCTGGCCTTCCTCGCCGAAGATCGAGTCGTTGTCGTCGCCGCCGTTGATGACGTCGCTATCGCGTCCGCCGAAGAGCTTGTCGTTGCCCGCATCGCCGTTGACGAGGTCGTCTTGAGTTCCGCCGGTGACGCTGTCGTTGCCGGCTCCAGCGTTGATCGTGTCTTTGCCCGCCGCTCCGTCGATCGTGTCCGCGTCCGCGCCGCCGTTGAGGAGATCGTCGCCCGACGCTCCGACAATCATGTCGAGTCCCGCTTCGCCGTCGATCGTGTCGTTGCCGTCGTTGCCGAGCAGCTTGTCGTTGCCCGCTCCGCCGTTGATGGATTCGGCTCCCTTCGAGCCGGTGATGGTGTCGTTCCCCTGGTCGCCGATCAGCGTGGCCGGCAGATCGACGCTCTTGTCGAGCGTGATGACGTCGTCGCCGTTCCCCGCGTCGATGAACAGCGCAGTGACTCCGTCGTAAGTCTGTTGCAAGCCGAACGCCGAGACGATGACTTGCTCGTCCGTGGCCCCGCGACGGATCAAGACGTTGTCATTGCCGTCCATCGTATTGCCGAACATCCGATCGCCCGACTTCGGGCCGATGTTGACCGTCAGCAGGCCGTCATTGAGCGTGGCCAGGATCGCTCCCGGAGCGGGTGGTTGGGGACCGGGACGGGGAATCTCGAAGTCGAGCAGCGTGACTTTGGCGATCTCGAACGTCTTGTCAAAACCGAGCACGCTGACTTTCACATCCAGCCCCGCCTCGATCTTGCCGCCGATGTCAAAGATGTGGATCAGCGGCGGAGGGGTCAGCAAGGCGTTGTCGATGATCTCTTGCACGCGGATCTTGCCATCGACGTTGCCGTTCTCGTCGGGGTTGTCGTGCAGATTGAAGTCGATCGTCGCGAAGAGGCCGCCGCCGACACTTGCGCTGGCCAGCGCGAGATTCAGTTCCGCTGCTGCTCGGAGTGCGCCGAAGAGCTGCATCTCCGGCACGTCTTCGCCGATCCCCAGCGGACTCGCGGTGTCGCTGACGTAGAAGCCGTTGAAGATGTCGAGCGGATTCTTCGAGCGTGAGAAGTCGAAGAAGCCCTGCGTGTCGAAGCCGAACGCCAGATCGACATTGAAGCCGACCGAGCCGCCGATGCTCGCGCCGATCGGGCCGAAGATCGGGAAGAACTGCGTGTACTCGAAGCCGAACGTCGCCTTCGGCATGTCGTAAGTCACCAGCGTCAGGTCTTCCTTGCCCAGCAACAGTTGGAACACGTTGAGCGGGTCGTCGAGGATCGGAAAAGCGAATTTGCCTGCGGAGTCCGCAGGGTCTGGCATTCCGTTCGTCGTCGGAGCTTTCGGAATCCCGCCGAAGAAGTTCTGCGCGGAGGTGCTGGACGCTCCGTTGCCCAAACCATCGACCGCATTGACCAGATTGAAGGCGCTGGCGGCCTGATCCACCGTGATCACTGGTTCGTTCGTGATGTCGTCGAAGGCCACCGAGAACCCACCCAACGGCAGGATCAAGTCGCCTCCCAGGTCCGTCGGGATGCTGGTGACGAGGTCCGCGATCGTGTCGACCGATTCCACAAAGTCGGCGACCTCGGCCAGTCCGAAGATGCGCGCGATGTCCACCAGCGACACGTCCTGACCGGCCAGTTCGGAGATGACCGGCAGCGGTTCCGTCAGCACGTCGAGGATCGGCTGCAACGGCTCGACGATGTCCTGCACGACTTCCAGCGCACCGCCGAAGAAGTCGGTGATGAACTCACCCATGTTGAGGCCGACATCGCGGAACTCGATCGTCGGCGTCGCGCTGGTTAGCTCTTCAACTCCGTCGAAGCCCCAATACAGATGGACCTCGCTGCCGACCGACGGGAAGTTGGAATCCCCGCCAAGGCTGGCCATGACGTTCATGTGCAACGAAGCGGCCGCCGCCAGTTTGGCCTGGATGCTGTCCGCCGCATTGCCGATCTCGTCCAAACTCAATCGCCCGTCGCCGCCATCGCCGCCGATGTCGATCGTGAAGCGGCCACGGAAAGCGTTGATGGCGTCGATCGTCTCGTTGCCGATCTGGATTTGACTGCGCGAGATTTCGTCTTCGGGATAGGCGTCGCTCGGATCGTCGAGTTCCCCGACGGTCATCTGCGTGACGTCCAACTGCAATGGGCCGAGCTGCCCTTCCGCCTTCAACTCCATCAACGCGGCATCGACGCTGACCTCCAACTGGTTCGCGCCGCCGACATCGAAGTACACACCGTCGGACTTGCTGATGCCGAAGCCCAGATTGAACGCGAAGCCAACTCCGACTTGCAGCTTGCCCTCGACGTCGAGTCCCAATCCGGGAATCCCCAGATCGAGATCCAGCGCGCTCGTGCTGCGGACGTTGCTGCCGAGCCGCACGTTGAACTGCACGGTGTCGGTGCTTTGGGTCACATCCGTGAGCAAGTTGTTGACGATGGTCAGCGGCCCGCCCACCGGGCCGGCCTTGATCTGCACATCGGCGATGTCGATGGCTTTGTCGTTGTTGGTGTCGAGCAGGAAGTCCAAATTGTCCGGCCCGATGGCGTTGTAGATCGCCAGTTGCACCGCCGGAATGGCGGCCGCGCCCAACCCATTCAGATTCGAAATCAGGTCTTCTCGCAAGTCCTTGATGAACGTCGCCGCGTCCTGCAATTTGTTGCCGACGAACGGCAGCTCGACCCCGAAGACTTCGCCATCGAGCACGTTTTCCAACAGCATCAGCAAGCCATCAATGCCCGCAATGATCCCGTCAATGCCGTTGCCGAAGTTGAGGTTGTCGAGCAGCAGCGCGAAGTTCGGAGACTGGTTGACAGAGACGGTCAGCGGAGTGTTGAGACTCGGGATCGTGACGTTTAATGACGGTTTCAACGGATCGAGGTCAGCACCCGCCAGCGTTTTGAATGGCAGATCGACCCCCGCCGCGCCGACCACCGAGACTTCGAGGTCTTCGATGATCGCGGCGAAGTCGTTGACCGTCTTGCCCATGCCGTCCACATGACTGAGATAATGCCGACCGGTGCCATCGCCGTCCGTCAGCTTGAGGCCCGCGGTCGCAGGCTCGTCCGAAGCATCGAGTCCGTCGGCATCCAGTCGCGCCATGCCGTTGTCGATCACGACACCGAACGGTCCGACCGACGCCTTGAAGTCAAAGTTCGTGCCGGCAACAAGGAGCGTGGTGTTGAATTCGGTCTCTTCGTCATACAGAAACGCGCGCGGCTGACCGGCCACAAGTTCGAGACCGACCGCGATGTTGAACATGACGCCCGCATCGACCGTGAGCTTGCCCATCCCCTGGAAGTCCACGAGATCTTTCAACCCCGGCACCCCCAGCGAATCGAGGTTGAAGTCCAGCGGCAATTGCGCCGTCGCGATATCAAATCTGAACGGCAGGTCGATCCTCACCACCGGCTCGGCACCGCTCAGGTCCAGCGACAGTTCAATGGGGTCGAACCCGTTGTTTTGAGCATCGAGGCCCAGCGCCAGGTTGAGGTCGTCTTCCAGATCTTCGAGTCCCTGGTCCGGGTCGGCAGCGAATGCCTGCACCTCGTCGATGAATCTCTGGACGAAGCCCAACAGCTCGGCGGGACTCTGATCGATCACCGGCAGTTTGTTTTTGAAGAACGGAGCATCCTTCGCGAGCGCCGCCAGGAAGTCCGCGATCTCCTGCAACATGTCCACGATGTCGTTGGCCGAGAAGTCGCGGAAGTTCAGCAGCTTGTCGAAGTCCGTGAACTGCACGACCAGCGAGTCGGTGTTGACCTCGAACTTCTGTTCGAGCACGTCGATGTTGAACACGTCGGGCCAGGTGATCGTGATCTGCGCGTTGTTGCCGACCAATTCATCGAGACTCATCAAGCCGAGTTCATCCAGCGGGGTCGTCACGACGACCGGCAACGTCAAGTCGGCAGCGGCCTCCAATTCGAGGTCCAGCAGACCGCTCCCTTTGCCCAGGTCTTTGATTTCCTTGATGACATCGCCGAGCGTGATCGGATCGCCGCCGTTCAATCCAATGCTCGCCTCGACCGAGATCGAGCCGAACCCGTCCACAATCCCAATCCCAATCAACCCGCCAAAGTTGGCCGTCGCGTCGATATCAGTCGCCGTGAGCGTCGCCCCGGCCGAGAGTTCCACATCGTCGATAAAGACCCGATCCGCCAGCGTCTTGCCGTGAAGCGGCGCGGAGGTGATGACTCCGTCCCCATCGCTGTCCGACCCAATCAACTGAACCAGCATCGCGAGTCCGGAGTTGTTCGCGTCTTGAATCTTGAACGTCGCACCGTTGGGCACCGACGAGTCCGTGAACACGAACCGCTTGTTTTGAATCTTGGCGAAGTCCTGCCCGACGACGTTGTTGAGCAGCATTGCCAATTCACCCAGCGTGCTGTCGGCATCCAACGTGCTGAGATTGATGTTGTGAACCGCTCCGCTGCGGAGCGTGATCTTCACATCCGGCGTCGCGTTGTTCGTGTTGAGAAAAGTCCAACGATCGACTTCCATCTCCCCCGGCTTCGGTTCCATGAACGGGGTGATGTCCTTGATCATGGTCATGTCATTGACGACGACATCCGCCCCGTTGTCTTCGAGCACGATGCCCGCCGTGAACGTCGCCCCGACCTGCGCCGCCAACGACACGTTGCTGTTCGTCTTGATCCCGCCGATCCCGGCATCCGCTCCGCCGAGTTCCGCGAGGCTGAGCTTCACGGTCTTTGGCGTGAAGACCTTCGATAAATCGAAGTTGAAGACCAGCACTTGATTGCCGTCCTTCTCGACGATGTCGATCGGCGTGTCGTCATCCAACCCCGGCAATTCGTCGGCCAATTCCTGCACCGTCCCGAACGACGGCAGCCCATCCAGGCCGATCGTGAAGTTGCTGATCTGCTGATCGAACGCGATCGCGAAGTCGAACACATCGCCCAGCTTCGTCCCATTCGTGAATGGAATCTCTGCCGCGAGAGCCGGTGAATCCTGCATCGACTGCAAGAAGCCCCGCATCTGATCGAGCATCCCGTTGATGCCACCGGCATCAACACTGAGGAGGTCGAGCTTCGGCGGCAACTTCAGCTCGAACGACGGCGGTGTCGCATCGAAGAGATTCGCATCCGTCACCAAGACCTGCGGCCTGATCCCCAGCGAGTTCGAGTCGAAGTTGCCAATCTGCAACCGGATCGGCAGCGTGGCAGCGACCGAACTCGTCAGACCGGTGAATTGGAAGAACGTGGCGGGATTGATCGACAGCAAATCGCTGATCGAAAACGCCTGGCCGCTATTCACATTCGCATCAACCGACGCGCTGAGAAGCAACGACCCATCCTCAATGCTGACTCCGAAGAATCCCAACCGCGCCGCGATGTCGAGTCCCGCCCCCGCCGGATTGTCGTCCGGCCCCGGAATACTCGCTTTCGCCGCGACGTGAATCGGAGTGAATTGCAGCGTGACCGCCTCGGCGGGACTGAGTCCCTGCGACAGATCCACGCCAATCGTGATGGTCGTGCTCAAACCCACTTCGAGATCGAGCAACCCGGTCGTCTGAATATCCAGCCCTGACTCCGCCAGGCCATCTCCAAAGTTCAGCTCGCGCGTGATGTGCCGCTCCACGTTGAAACCGAACGAGAACTCGATCTTGTCGTTCGTACTGCCCGGCCCCGACTGCACATTCTCGAAGCCCTCTTTTTCGCTGAGGAACGTCACCAGTTCATCGAGCGTCGGAGTGAAGTCATCGGCAAGGTAGTCCGTGATGTGCCTGCCGATGCCATTGCTAAAGAGCGTGTTGAGACCGAGCACATCCCCCAACGTGGCCGGCTTGTCGTCTGGGAGAGTGCTCAGCGGAGTCGCGGACGTCGAGCCGACAGGCGCGAGCGGTTGCTGTTGCTGAGGCTGATTCCCGGAAGAATTCGACTGCGGTCCGGCAAAAAGATTCTGGCCACCGCCTCCCGCAGGAGCACTTGGAGCGGAAGTCGGCGGTGCCCCCGGATTCGCATTGGGAGCCGTCGCATCGAAGAACGGCACCGGATCGTCGATCACGCCTAGCGTGCGCAAAAACTCCGCGATGAGGTCAAACGCCCCCGCCGCATTCGTCAGCCCCTCTTCCAACCCCGGCGTCAGCACCGGTGGCAATTCCGGTGCGGCGAATTGGACATAGAGAAAGCCGTATTGTGGATGACCATCGGAACCTTCGTTGCGAGCAATCGGCCCACCCTGCGGGTTCGTCTGCCCCGCAAATACCGTCGTGTTCAATTTGTTAGTGAGAGTCTCGTCGTCGGCGACCACGACGTCCGTGATGACGATTCCGTGCCCTTCGATCGCCGCGTGTTCCTTCAGCGAAGTGAGTAGAGCCACGAGGTAGTTATCGCTCACAAAACCGCTAACAATTTCGATCTCCATGCCCGAGACGTGATGACGCCCAGGATGGATTGAAAAACGATTCGCCCCCGAGGACACCCCGTCCTGGTTGCTAGGCCCATTCACGACGACACCGCGATAGTCGGAATTCTCTCCAGGTTCAAAATCCTCGAAATCGGGGATCTGATTAACCTCGGCGGCGGCAGCCAGAAAGGTATCGACCACCCAGCTCGATCCAAATCGCTCTGTCGCCGGCGTTAGTCCACTCCGCAGGCCGCTCCCCTCATCGGCTAAGGGCAGGAAATCGAAGTCGCCCAATGGATCTTCGGGGTGGAATGGGATACGCCCAACCTCGTCAATCAACTCCACCCATCTCGGGGCAATCGGGCTGTTGAGCCACTGAACAGTGTTCGCATCAAGAGTGCCGCTGGCCATCGAATGGAGCGGACTGAACTCCGCAACGGGGAGGGGCACGACCAGCGCTGTCGGATCGGTCACGGTTTGAAACAGCCGCAATGCTTGCTGAGTCGCTTCGTCAAACACACCCGTCGGTTGGGGCACCTCGCCACTGGCGCTCGGAAATCCCAAACTGGCAAGACGCTGTTGGAGTCGAAGGGTGTTCTCGACGGAATCGGCATCGGTGATGCGGAATGGCCCGTCATCCTTCGAGTAGCCCGGTTGCACGTTGAAGTAGACGCTGAACTCGAACGGACCCGCTCCGACGTTGACCTTCAGGCGGCCTTGAAAGCCCGGTGCGTCGGAGTCTTCATCGAAGGTGATGTTGTTGCTCAGCGACGGCAGGAAGTGGAACACACCGCCCGTCGCGAAGGTCAGCTCGCCGAGGTTCTCCGGCAGCACGATCTGGCCAATGACTTCGCTATCAACGGCGAGTTCGAAGCCGAGACCTTTGGGTGTCATCGTCACGTTTTCGCCGGCATCGGGCAGCGAGATGCTGTTGATCGCGAACGAGGTGCTGAGCGTGTAGTCGTTCAGGTCGATGGTCAGCATGTCGCCCGTGCCGCCCACGGTTTCCAACAGCGCGTTGGCGCTCGGTGCGTCGAAGGCTCCTGCGGTGCCGATGGTCCAGGCACCGCGTCCGAGGGTGGCCGCGATGAGCAAATGGTCAACCGCGTTGTACTCGAGATCCCACACCGGCGCGTTGGGCAACGAGTCTCCACCGAGTTCGACCCAGTCGTCCTCGGCCGATTGAGTGGCCGAATTGATGCGGCGGATGAAGACGCCCAAATTCGTCCCAACGGCCAGCACATCAAAGTCCGTGCCGGGAATGAATTCCAGCGACCGCAAGTTGATGTAGGGCGCGTCCCCGGAAATGTCGATCCAGAACGGGCTCTCGTCGAACTCGTCGGTCTCGAGGTCGCCGTCATTATTGATCCCGTCCGTGTCCGAATAATTCAGTTGGCGACCTTGCCAGACATGATTCGAATCGTCGGTCACATAGACCGTGAATGGGTTATCGGGATCGAGCACGACGTCGGTGATACCGCTCGAGTCCGCCAGGTTGAAATAGGACTCTTCCGATTTAAGTTGTCCCGTCCCCGACGTGCGTGCAAAAAGTTGGTTGTCGATGCCGACATAGAGCACGTCTGGGTGAGCTCCCGCGGGCCGGAGGCCAAAGGCGGGCTTGTCGCCGTAAGCGATCGCGTTCTGAATCGGTGGCGTCGTGTAGAAGTAAGGCCCGGCTCCAATTTCATTGAGTGTCGTGCCTTGATCGTCGGACTCGTAAATCGCGCGCTCGCCGATAATCACCATACGCTCCGGATTGTTGGCATTGAGCGCAATCGGAGTGAGGAACTGCGGTACGAACTTCGCGGGGACGCGCTGGAGCGAGCCGCCTGAGAGGTAGCTGCCTGACATCGAGCCATTGACGAGGAGTTTCGTTTCGGGATTGGCCAGAGTGATCGTGTCTTTGTCTTGAACGGAGACCACAAACGTGCCGTTGGCCGCCGTGGTCCCGTTGACTCCCGTGATGGTGACCACATTGCCGAAGCGCAATCCATGATTCATCGCGGTCACGACGATCGGGTTGGAATTGGTCACTCCGCTGATCATGACCGGAGCACCAATCGGATCGGTCGGAGGCGCCAACGGGACAGTCTGAAACGAAATGGGCTCCCCGAAGACATTGTAAACTGCCTTCTGCATGCCGCCGAGGTTTTGGGCGCTGAAGTAACGAATCGAGTGCCCCTGACTGGCCATGGTGACATTGTCGACGGCGACGTCACCGCCATCGCCGCCGTACACCAGATTCCAAATTTTCAAATCGCCAGTACTCGGTTCTTGCTGTTGCGTGCCGTTGTCTTGAGACCCCACGATGATCGTGTTTGACAAATGGTCGTAAGCGATGTTGTGGAACTCGCCGATCTGTAAGCCGGCATTCAGCGAACCCCAATCGGAGGCACCCCACACTCCGCCGCCGGTGTAAGGGTCATTGTCGTTGGTGCCGTTGAGTGCGAACTCATCCGCATTGAGCTTCGTGATCGAGAAGGTGCCGTTGGCGTCCTTTTTGCCGGTGACTCCCGTGATGCGCACTTGATCGCCGGTCTTCAAGCCGTGCGCGCGCGACTGAATGACGATGGACTCGGCGTTGATAACTCCCGTAATCGCTCCGCCGCGCGGTCCAGGCAAGACATAGATGCCGCCGTCGTCGGTTTCAATCATTCGTCCCGCCGCGTCAAAGATGATGTTGCGCGAGTCGGCATGTGGTGCGGAATTCGACTTCGTCCCGATGTGTGTGATCGGCGACCACTGGGCTCCCGGCACGCCCACAGTCACCGTGGTGTTGAGACGCGTAATGAGCGCGTCGCCCCGGAAGAGACGCGCCGAAAAGTCCCGCGCACCGACGGAATTCGGAACGGAGAACGAGGTGTCATCGGGCGTCGGGGCATCCTGCCGATCGCCGCCGAGATAGACGATGAAGGGGTCAATCGGGTCCGCGGCGATCGACACATGGATGTTGCCTTGAGAACCCGGTTTCGCGCGCGGTTGCAGCCCACTCACGAGACGCCAAGTGCCCCCCGTGGTGTAGTTGCCCGATCCCGTCACTCCGACCAATTGGAACTCAGTCTCATTAATGGCCTGGATGGTGAACTCGCCATTCGCGGCGAGATTCCCTTCGACTCCCGAGATGACGACTTGATACGTCTGATCGGTCTTCAGGAGATGCTCGACCTTCGAAGTAATGACGATCGGATTGGCATTATTGGTCGCACCCATGATGTCGGCGGGGCCTTCGAGCGTGCGCGGGACATCCATCGCGACGAAATTGGTTTCCTCCAGATCATCAATGAAGCCGTTGTTGTCATTGTCGATGCCGTCAACACCTGGGCCATCTCGGAAGATGCCCACCGCTTGCCCGTTGTTGACGATCACCGCATAGAGGGCATTGGTGTTGTTCGCCTCGTTGTGATGAAAGGCCAGCTTCACGTTGTTGGTCGTCAAGGCGTTGAACGGCAGGTTGAGGTTGCCGCCGACGGCATCCCAAACCTCGCCCCCATCGACCGAGCGATAGACGCCAGTCTGCGTTCCGGCGTAGAGCCGATCGGGATTGCCAGGATCCTGAATGAGATCGTACGCCGGCTCGTTATCGAACCCCGACACCTTCGCGAACGAGTCTCCGCTGTTGATGCTGAAATAAATGCCGGGCTCGACACCGCCGCCTTTGGTGTTGGCCGTGACGACCATGCTCGATCCGGACCAAGCGACGCCGGTGAGGTTACGGCCCAGCAAGTTGTCCGGGCCCATCGTCCCCTTCTCGACGAATGTGGGAATCTCGGCGAGCGCATTCTCGGTGACGAGCAGTCCTGTTTTGCCACCACCAAGCGAACCGAAGCTGCTGTTGCGACCAATGGCGACAACCAGCTTGTTGCCCGAGGGATCATCGGCGTCGAACGCCAAGGCACCGATCGACAGACTCGCTTCGAGATCGGTCAGTGGTTGCCAATCGGGCCGAGCGGCCGTCGCATTCATCGTCCGCCAGACGCCGCCATTCACACTTCCCACAAACAGAATATCGGGATTCGTCGGATGCGCCAGCACGGCTTCGATGGCACCACTGACAGGGTTTTCGGTCTTGCCCGGCTTGAGCGGATTATCACCCGGAATGTCGACGTTCTCTGGTTGCCCATTCAGCACTGCGAACGGCCCCGCCGCCGTCCACACGTTCGGGACGGGCGTGACGTCACTGGTCGGATCCCCCAAGAACGCGGCGGTGACTGGCCCGGAGAAGTTCCGTTGGTCTTTGGCCCGCACATACACCAGATGCGATCCGGGTGCCAAACCACTCACGTTCAACTGCCCTTGCACGAGTTCGGTTGGTTCGTCGAAGGTGCCATCGACCGCAGTCATCGTCACAGACTGTGCGTTGCCGGCCCACGGGGGGACGTCGATGTAGAATTCGGCAGCACCGACATCGAACCCATACGGGCTGCGGACAACGCCCGAGACCAGCAGCACGTTGCCCTGACGCACGGCGGTCACAGGGCCGACATCCGGGCCTTCAATCGTCAGGTACGGATCACGCGCCAGCTTGGCAGCCTGAAACAACGCCGCGCGGTTCTCCTTGTACAACCCATCGACTTGGCTGAACGGTGGGGCGAACTGGTCGCCAATCTCGAATGTGAACGCCGGCACGCCGAAATGACCGTAAACGAATTCCGCGCTGTCGCCGCCCAACAAGACCCCTTCTTCACCAGGGAAGAGAAAATTGTCCTCCGAAGGCCGGCCCGACTTGTAGCCGTTCGGGTTGCCCAGCACTGGGAACAGTTTCGTGGTGTCGTGCAGCGCTGCCAGCTTGTCGGCGATCGCTTTCAGTCCGACGTCATTGGGCGCGGCCGTCTCCGTGTGCGCCCACGGGCGTATCACTAGATCACCTTTACTGTGCAAGCTGACGAACACACCGTCGGTCGTGTTCGCGGCCGGCACGTTGATGTTGCCGGCGGCGTCAGTGCCGTCGCCGCGCAAGCGGTCCTGGAACACCTGCGCGTTGAGCAATTGCTCGAGCCGCGCGACTTCCGGCTCGGAGGCCGGTCCCGATCCAATAAACTGCCCCCGGGAAGGGACTCTGGACACGCCACCCGGACTAGCCGCCGTGTCCACAGTACCCTCCCCGTACTTGAAACTGTGATTGCGGTTCAGATCGACACCCGGCTGGATCGTCGAGGTCGGTATCACGGTGGCCGGGTCGGAGAGATCGTCGATCGTGGAGAAATTGAGGTTCTTGCGCTGGGGAATGCTCTGTTCCGCCAGCTTATGAGCGTCGGGGTTGGCCGTGGGGATGACCCAGATTTCGTGATAGTCCACCAGCCACGTCGCGTCGGCGTCCTTGCCGTAGCCTTGAGTCAGCTCCTCAATGAACTCCATCGCCAGTTCCGGGGTGACGATCTCACGCCCGTGAATGTTGGCCAAAAGGAAGAACTCGGGCTTGTCGCCAGCGATGGCCTCGTTGGTGATCCGCAGCGCCTTCAGATCGTATCCCGTAACGGTGATGTCCGGGTCGGTGGCCCCTAGCACAACTGGCCCGAAAATCTTGGCGTAGCTGCCGGTGTTGTTGTCGTAGTCGACGATTTCTGTGAGCGTCGGAAATGCCGCGTTGATCTGATTGAGCCGCTCGTGCAACTCTTCGACGCTGCGGTACAAGGGGTCAAACGAAAAGGGGTCCGCGGCAACCGCGTCGAGCGGTCCCGCGTTCGATGTCTCGCTGCCATGCCCGTGTCCCAGCAAGTGGTCCGCTTCATGGGCAATGACACTGGTCAGCGCGGTCACGAAGCCCAAGCGGTCAGATTCCGACCACTCGGCTACGTTGTCCGAGAACACGAACGCCTCAGCGCTGCCGTGACCATTGTCGGCAGTCGTCGTTTCCGCCAAACCCAAGAACGAGCCGTACGCCTCGAACGCCGCGTCGTCGCCTCCGATGTAGATCGTCGAGAATTCGCTGGCCGGATCGGGCGAGTCCGACGTGAAATGCACCCCTCGGTCGGCAAACTGCACGTTCAACGCGGCAGTGACCGCAACACGGATGATGTCCTCCTGGCCGGCCAGTTCGCCAGGTGCCTGGAACGACGGCACCTCCAGGTGATCGAGCCGAACGGGGCCGTCGTAGCTAACGTCTCGTGCCCCGTCAAAATCGAGGTACATCTCCCGTACGTTTTCAACTTGCCCGTTGAAACCGGCATTCGGTCCCAGCGACACCCAGTTCGTCGAACTCAACACCATCCGCTCTTCCAGCGGTTCCACCCGCTTCGGCAACGACGACGAGTCCGCCACCTGTTGCCGACGAGTACCGCTTCGACCCTGCCGGCGGCCAAGCCCTCGGCGACCCCTGCGAACTCGTTCCGCCAACGACATTAACCAGGACGTCATCAACATGGTGTAACTCCTTCATTGAGTGCGAACGCGGCGCGACGAACGCGCCATCCGGTCTCTAAAAAATTGGCGGCAGACTATTGCGAGAGCAACTCCCTAGCGAGCAAGGCGGCGTCAACTCGACGACATCTGATTTGATGGATGGATCCGATCATGAGCTGGAGCTCGCGAGCGTCCAGTTTTTTAGTTCGTTTTGCGATTGAGCCGGACACGACCGTGTTCCGACTGATCAAATTAATTACCAGTGGGCATCTGGCCTCAAAGGTTTTGAAACGGGGTCGCAATAACTTCCCGAAGTCCTGTTAGCACGACGCGCAAGCGAGTGGTTCCGACCACGATCACTCGCTTGCGCGTCGTGCTATCATCCCGTCGGGTTCGGGAAGTTATTGCGCTCCCGTTCCTTAGCGGACAGCACGACCACCCACGGGTGGACCCGCTCACTAATGCCCCGAAAATGTCCCCTTAAACGAGAACAACGGAGTTCGCGCGAAAGTCGCACAAAAATTATTCGGAATTCTCCATTTTGTCGGAATGAAGACCGTGGGGTCGATGCAACCTCGCTTGCCAATTGGTTCTGCATCGCACGATTTCTGGAGTTCCGCCTAGACGCGTTGGTGCAACCGGCGAAAGCCAAATGATTCATGGGTGGCAATTCGCACGACGCGCAAGTCCTCTGTCTCGCATCGCAAAAAACACTTTTGCGGCTTCGCCGCGCGGCAGTTACTCATTCTTCATTCGCCGTTACCGAGTTCCCCGGTTTTCCTTCCCTAGTTGACTCGCGCATCGCTCGCCAAAAAGCTTTACAATCTTGCCCCGACCGGCCAATCAACCCACAAGAGGTGTCCCGTGCTCGTGCCGATGGAACTTGCTCGTATCATCATCAGCGAACTCAACGACCAGCAGATGATCTATCTCCGCGAGGTCGAAGGCGAGCGGATGTTTCCGATCCTGATCGGCCTGTTCGAGGCAACCAGCATCGATCGCCGCATTAAAAAGGAATATCCGCAGAGACCGCTGACTCACGACTTGCTCAAGGCCACCATCGAAGCGCTCGGCGGAGAAGCTCAGAGTGTCATCATCAGCGATCTGCGCGACCACACCTATTTCGCGAAGATCCGAGTCGGTCGCGATGTCAACATGATCGAAATCGACAGTCGCCCCAGCGACGCCATCGCGCTGGCCGTCCACTACGACCCGCACCTGCCAATCTACGTCGATTCGAATGTGCTGGAGCAAGTCCTTTGATGGGAGGACGAGGCTCCCGCCGAGCCGAGTCCGAATGTCGCGATGACCATCGTTCCGGCTCGGCGGGAGCCTCGCTCTCCCGAATCAAATGCCGGAAGAACTCTTCGATATTGTGGATGACCAAGACCACGTGATTGGCCAGATGGCTCGATCCGAGGTGCATCGTCGCAAGCTGTTCCATCGAGCCGTCTCGATCTTCGTCTTCGATTCGCGAGGGAGATTGCTGTTGCAGCAGCGGTCGGCGACGAAAGACGAGTACCCGTTGTGTTACACGTCGTCGGCATCGGGGCATGTCTCGGCTGGCGAAGATTACGACGAGACCGCTCCGCGCGAGATGCAGGAAGAGTTGGGGCTGATGTCGCCCGTCGAACGGCTGGCCAAATTCCCAGCCGGGCCGGAGACGGCGAACGAGTTCACGGTGTTGTACCGCACGATCACCGATATGCCGCCGCAGTTCGATCCCGGCGAGATCGCGGGGGGGGCGTTCTACGAACTGGGCGAGATCGACGAATGGCTCGCGCGGTCTCCGGAGCAATTCTCGCCACCGTTTCGCATCGCGTTTGAGTGGTATCGAGCCAATCAATCCTTGTCCCCATCTTCCGCCCTTCATATTCCGCCTGCCGAATTTCAAAAATGAATGCGGCAGGCGAAAATGGAGGGTGGAAGATGAATCGCAAGACTTCTTCGGGAGATTCGCATGTTTGGATGGCGTGTGTTGTCGGTCGTCTGCTTGATCGGGATGCTGGCCGCCGAGTTGTCGGCTGCGGAACTGCGCGGCGAGATTCGTGACGCGGAGTCCGGACAACGGTTGCCGGCTCGGCTTTACATTCAGTCGGCGGACGGAGAACAAAAATGGTTCTTCGCGAAGTCGGCCGATCCGAATGGCTCGGCGATCGTCTACGACCGAGCGCGCGAGAAGAGCATCGAGAAGCACACGACGCTGTCGGCGCATCCGTTCGTCGCCGAACTGCCTCCCGGCAAGTACACGCTGACCGTCGAACGGGGCAAGGAGTACTTGACCGCCACGCAAGAAGTCGAAGTGGCCGACAAGCCGGTCACCGTCACGATCAAGCTCAAACGCTGGATCAACATGGCCAAAAGGGGCTGGTATTCCGGCGACACGCACGTCCATCGAGCGATCTCGGAGTTGTCCAACGTCGTACTGGCCGAAGACCTCAACATGATCTACCCGATGTCACAATGGGTCACGGTGACACACACGCTGCCGGAGAAAGGCCGAGTCGATCCGCAGCCAATCCCGACCACTCCGATCTTCGCCGATCCGACGCACGCGATCGTCCCGTTCAACACCGAGTACGAGATCTTCTCGGTCGGCACGAAGCGTCACACGCTCGGCGCGGTGCTGATCCTCGGCCAGAAGGAGCCGCTCAAAATCGGCATCCCGCCGCTGAAGGCTGTCGCCGAGGAGGCGCGTCGGCAAGGAGCGTTGCTCGACCTCGAAAAACATTCGTGGGCCTGGACGCCGATCATCGCGCCGGTGATGAAAGCGGACCTGTACCCGCTGTCGAACAATCACATCTGGCGTACCGAGTTCGCGTTCAAATCCTGGACGCTCGAAAACAACTGGCGCGACAACCCGCGCATCGAGACCGACAAAGAGGGCTTCACCGAACTCGGCTGGCTGCACTACGGCTGGGAGCAGTACTACGCGATGCTCAACTGCGGCCTGCGAATGCGTCCGACCGCCGGCACCGCCAACGGCGTGCATCCCGTCCCCGCTGGCTTCAGCCGAGTCTACGTCGATCTCGGCAGTGAGAAGTTCACGCCGGAACTCTGGCAGAGGCGACTGAATGAGGGGCGCAGCTTCGTGACAACGGGGCCGATGCTGTTGCTTCAGGGACGCAATGGCCAGTTCAGGTTCTCCGTGCGGAAAAAGAAAAAGCCAAATGGCTTCGATGTCTTGTCCCCGACGGGGACCATCGAGAGCGAACATTTGATTGACCGCGTTGAGCTGATCGTGAATGGTGAACTTGTCATGACGACACATCCCAAGAGTAAACGTCAGTTTGACGGTCACTTCGTGACGAGACTCTTCGAGAATGATGACGACGGCGTGTTTTTCGATGACTCGATGTGGTGGGCCGTGCGTTGCATTGAGAAGTTGCCCAGCGGACGCATTCGATTCGCGCATTCCGCGCCCGCGTTTGTGGACTACGAGGGATCCCCCGTGCGTCCGACACGCGACCAAGTCCGCTACTTGATCCAGCGTTGCGAGGAAGAAATCGCACGCAACAAAGAGGTGCTCAGCGAGGCCGAACTGGCTGAGTACCGCGAGGCGTTGGAGTTCTATCGTGGCAAGTTAGAGACGGCGCGATAGTGGGGCAGGTTTTCAGGGCTGGCCAGTTTTTTAGAATTGGAGAAACCGTAACCCGAAGCGTAAGCGAGGGCGGGCGCTGCAAGGCGCGAGGAATTGGTGTTTGTGAAACGCTCGCCCTTGCTTACGCGTCGGGTTACGAACTGTGCAACTTCACGAATTAGCCTGCCCCACGATTTACGAATTCGGCCGCACGCGCAAGGCTCGGTCGAACCACTCGCGGATGGCAAGGTGGAAGCCCGGCAGGACGTTTTCACCGTCGAGACTGTCCGTGTCGGTCAGAGTGACGCACGACTCCGGTGAGCGATACACCCGCACGCTGCGGGTCGGCGGATCGACGTACCAAACCAGTTCGACTCCCGCCTCGAAGTAGTCACGCAGCTTGCGAGACATTTCGGCTTTCGTGTTCTTCTTGCTGATGACCTCGACGGCGAGCGTCGGAATCCACTCTGGAACAGGAGTGCCAGGGTCGGCCCCATTAGGGATTCGTTCGTAACCGATGAAAGCGACGTCGGGAAATCGGACTTGATCGTCGTGAATCTGGTGTGGTCCATCCGCTCCGGAGACGATGCCGATATCGTGTTCGTCGAGATAATTCTCCAACGCCTGAATCAACCGTGCGACCAGCCGAGATTCCTGATTTCCCAGGACTTTCTCCACAAGCACGCCGTCGATCAGTTCGCACAAGCGTTTGGGTTCGCGGTCGCACAGGCGGAGGACGTCGTCCACAGTTGCCGTGCCCGGCACGGGGATCATGCGAATGCGATCGAGCGGGACGTTTCCCAATCGGTCCATCAATTCGGCCAGCGTCTCTGGCGGAGCAAGTTCAGTGGCGATCATCATGGAGTTCCCCAAGAAGTCACTTCCACTTCGCAGCGACAGTCTATCGCGATTTGACTTCGGGCCAAGCAGCGAATTGGCCAACACTCATTTCTCGGCACCTGCGGGTGTTCCGAACTCCAATTGAAATCTGCGCCGTTGTTCGGGAGGGCGAGGCTCCCGCCGAGCCGGTGCGTGAATCACGCCGAGAGCCGGTGCGTGAATCACGCCGAGAGCCGGTGCGTGAATCACGCCGAGAGCCGGTGCGTGAATCACGCCGAGCCGGTGCGTGAATCACGCGTGCTCTCCGACCCGGCTCGGCGGGAGCCTCGCCCTCCCCAATGAACGCAGTTTATTACTGGAATTCGGATGAGACATCGACTGGCGCGGTCGTTCGGAAGTGAAAGCCATCGACTCGGCTGACGGTCGCGGTGCAGACGATCGCTTGCAGTAGCAGCAAGCAGATCCAGCCGCGAGCCTCGGTGCCCGCGTATTCGGGAAGTGTTTGGCCGGGGCCGTTGACGATCTTGGCGCTGATTTCCGGCTCTCGGCCGCAGACCCACAGCAGCCAGGGCATCAGGAAGATCCACAGCCGCGCTGCTTCGCCAGAGTTCTTGCCGCTCAGCCACAACACGACGAGCGTCACGAGGCACCACAGCCGAAAGCTCGCCAGCGAGCGGCCGGAACGCAAGCTCCCTTTTGTGCCGCTCAACCACGTCGAGACGGCGAACAGAAAAATCGGAGTGCCGATCGACAGTGCGAGCTCGATTGGATTGACCATCAGCCACGACGAGTACGTCCGCGAGTACTGCTCGTAGAAGCCGGCATGATTGCGAAGGTTTTGAAGCCACACGGCAGGCAGATCGAGCGACGACATCCAGTAGGCCAGACCGACTTGAGCGGCGAAGCTGGCGAGCGCCGCTGCCACACAGGCCACCAGTTGCTTGAACCGAGTTGTGATCGGATCGGGGGACTCAGCGAACAGAAAATCGGCGAGCGTCCAGAGTGCGGCAAGGAATGCGACTGGCAACATCGCGAGGCTCAACCGCATTCCGATCGACATCACGATGCCGGCCAGCAATCCGTTCGGCCACGAACGTCGCGACCACGCTCGGCCCCACACCGCCAGGAACAACGCCCCCCAAAACGGCAGCCACAAATCCGAGACTGGATGAAAGACCGCCAATGCGGGAATCAGCGGCCAGAAGCAGACGATTCGCCAAGCGGTCTCGCGTCCGCACGTCCGGCGCACCAGACAGAATAGAGGTATGACGGTGACCATCGCGGCGATCGCGGTCAACATTCCCATCAGCCACAACGCCGCACGATCCACTTCGGTCAGCGGCGTTGCCGAGCCGGCGGAATTCTTCGCGAGCACATCCAGGCCGGCTCGCACTGACTCCGGCTGATATTCCAGCAGCCAGCCTTGCAACGTCGGCGAGCGGCTGACGATTCCAATGACCACCTTGTTGAGCTGAATGAATCCCGGCGGATGCGTGCCGAAGTGCAGCACATCCCCCTCGCGCATCCGATCGGCGTACTTGGCGAGATAGTCCGGCTCTTGGCTCGCGCGAGTTTTGGCTTCGAGGTAGTAGCCCTGAAAACCTCGCAGCCACAGCACCCAGCCGGTCTTGCTGAGCCGATTCGGGTCCGGCGGACATTCTTGAACGACCCCTTGCCAAATTGCACCGACCACGACCAACGCCGCGAGCCAGCCAGTCATCTCCCAACGATTGGCTTCGAGCACACGACGGTCGGCGAACATGCAGAAAGCCAAATAGGCGACCGTTGCAACTCCCGCGACGACCCAGCCAAGCGAGGTTGTTTTGAGTTCTGCCGCATCAAACGTGATGCGATCCCAAACCCAATTGTCCGACGGCACACCCAGCGGAATGTCTGATCCCCACAGCAACCAGATCGTCGCAGCCACGCCGGCCAATTGAGCCAGCCAAAACAACACCTTCGTCGCACGCATCGTCGCTCCTCAACAGTTCAATTCGCCGCTCCATCAGCGGCGCGGGACTCTATCGAATGACAACCGTGCGGGAACAGGGGAGCCGAGTTGTGCAACGAGTGCCGCCCTTCTCCCTTCGGGAGAAGGTGGCCAAAGGCCGGATGAGGGATGCGAAAAGTGTTCGACGTCGAATCAACAATCGGCTCCCTCACCCCAACCCACACCCAAAGGGAGAGGGAGCAAGACAACACCATCTTCAGTCGTGGCACTCGAATCGCCGACTCGCTCGAATACCAACCTCATGCGGCCGATCACGATTCCACCGTTTCGATCTTCCTGGGCTTTATCGGGCGGTCATCGCCAAACGCTCGTGGGAGCGTTATTTCCCGGTCACCTGCGAGACGAACTCGCCGTCGTCCGGCACATTCGACTGTCCGACGGCGACACGCTGGTTGTTCACGACGATTGCCCGCCGATTTGGCCGAGCGCCGGTCGGGTTGCGGTGTTGCTGCATGGCTTGGCCGGATGTCATCGCAGTTCGTACCTGGTGCGAACTGCGGCGATGCTCAATGCGAATGGCGTGCGGACCTTTCGCATGGACCTGCGTGGTTGTGGTGCCGGTTTCGGATTGGCGATCAAGCCATACAACGCGGGCTGCTCGGACGATGTGCTCGAAGTCTTGCGAGCGATCAACGGATGGTGCCCCGGTTCGCCGATCTCGCTGTTCGGCTTCTCGTTGGGAGGCAACATTGTTTTGAAACTGTTGGGTGAGGCTCCGGAACGAGTGCCGCTTGAAGTCGTCCGCGCGGCGGCGATCAATCCGCCGATCGACTTGGCTCGCTGCACCTACGGCTTGGCTCGCTGGCCGCAGCGGCACTACGACGCCTACTTCGTGAAGCAGTTGCTGCAACGGTTGCGAGAACTCCAGCAGCACCGCTCAGACTTCGTTCCGCCGACGTTCGCTCGCCCGCCGCGCCGGCTGGTCGAGTTCGACGACCAGTTCACTGCCCCACGTTCTGGATTCCGCGATGCGGACGACTACTACCAGCGTTGCAGCTCCGAACAATTTGTCCCGGCGATCCGCATCCCGACGCTGATCCTGACCTCCCGCAACGACCCGCTGATCCCGGTCGCGTCGTTCGAACGGCTCACTCTTCCGCCAAACGTGCAGTTGCATATCGCCGAGGGAGGGGGACATCTCGGCTATCTCGCGAAGAGTCACGGTTCACGCGATTGGTTGCAGTCGCAGTTGGTCGAATGGCTGCTGCGATAGACCGGGCATAGACGTTGAAGTTGCATCTTTGCCGCTGAACCCGGAGGGTTCCAAGCCAGTAGCCGGTGGTTGAGCGAAGCGATACCACCGGAAAGGCGATTTGATGAAACCTGCATCCCAGCGGGATGCCAGCAGCGGATTGTCTGGCATCCCGCTGGGATGCACCGGCCGTTTGGTCCGTCTTCCGGTGGTGCGCCTTCGGCGACCACCGGCTACTGGCTGGGAACCCTCCAGGTTCAAACGCAAACGCGCAACTCCAAACGTAGGCGTCCGGTCTACGATCGCCATCACGCGAACCACTTGCTCACGACGTCGTAGCCGGCGACCAGCGACATCGCTCCGTAGGCCAGCGAGCAAATCAGCAGAGCGGCCTTGCGCCACCAGCTCGGTTGCAGTTCGCGAGGGAGCAGTCGTGTGTTGACCAGATAAAGTTGCACGCCCGCAATCGCCATCACGACTCCCGCCATCGTGCCGAGGTACTTGAAGAGGGTCATCGCCGTCCCCAAATGGACCGCGATCAAGCCCCACGCGGTGAAGACCAGCAGCAGCGAGTAGTAGACCTGCGCGATCGAGCCATCGCGCCAGCGGCGGACTCGCGAGCTGGCGGTCCACAGCGTGTCGGTCAGCGTGCGGACGAGCACGTCCGTGTTGCCAAGCTGCGTCGAGAACAGAATCCAGAACCCGTTGAGCAATCCCAGCACCCACAGCCCGCGCCAGAAATGCTCGGCCATGTACTGAGCCTGAAACGCTCCCGCACCGACCTTCGAAAGATCGGTGCCGTGCGGGATGATGGCTCGCGCAAGGTTCACGTTCAGGAACATGCCGCAAAAGCAGCCCAAGGCCCACAGCCAAACCTGATCGAGCACGACGTATTTCCACCACAGCCGCCAGCGCCGCAGGTTGTCGGTCGTGATCGCGAAGACCTTGCCGACGTGCGACAGCCGCACCTCTTTGCCTCCGACCACGCTGGGGATCGCACCGACGACCGCACCCATGCCGAAGCCCTTGTCGCGGATCCAATTCGAGATCGTCAGATTCCCGATGCCGCCAGAGCCTGCCGTCGCGAAAAACGTCGCCATGAGCAACGGCTCGACACCGGTCGGCCAGTTGCCGAAGTCGAAGAAGCCCGCCAGCGTGCTCGCCCAAATCGTTCCTGGCACGAACCACAGATTGACCCCGATCAGGAAGATGAAGATGTAGCCGATCATGAACCACGACGCCCACTCCAGCATCCGCTCGATCGTCCCGCCGAACATCAGGATCAGTAGCGTGACGACGATGATGCCGTAGGTGATCTTCAGGTTGAAGCTGGAGTCCGACTTCGCTTCCGCTTGCTGCTTCGTGAGCATTGCTTCCGCTTCGACGGCACCCGCGTGTGCGACATCCTGCCACTCGTCATCTGCCGGTGCGGCCACAGGCACGCGGTTCACCATCATCCCGAACACGGTCACCGCCGTGGCCGGCGCGAGCGCGGGAACGCCGAGTTGCATCGCCGTGAGCAGCACATAGGCTCCGCCCCAAAATCGGCAGCCCGGCTTCAGCCGCATGATCCCGGAGAGCGCCGGCTCGCCGGTGTAGAGCGTGTAGCGAATCCCTTCGAGGTTGAAGATCAACTGCAACACGATGGCGACGGTCGCGATCCAGAGCACTCCCGGCCCGTGTTTGATGACCGTCGCTGGCCCGATCAGCCACTCGCCGCCACCGATCGAGGCGGCCAGCATGATTGCTCCCGGCCCGATGATCTTGAACATATTGCGAATGGAAAACGGCAGCGGTTCGGGAAGCTCGGCCACTTCCCACGAAGGCAATTTCCCGCGAGAGGTTTGCTCGCTGGCAGACGGCACAGTGACACCGGAGGTCGGTGGTTCAGTCATCGGTGAGGCCATTCTCGTGGAGGTCAGTCATGTCGCCATCGCTCAGCAGTCGTTGGATGTTTGCGGGCAAGTCAGTCACAGATGACACGTTAATGGCGAGCCGGGCGGCGTCAGCCCCCGGACAGAACGGCACGCGGATGAGTCCGGGGGCTAACGCTCTCCGGCTCGCCAAATCTTTCGTCACACGCCGCGCGGGGTATAACGGGATCGTGAAGATTCCGCAAAAGACCGGAGACGTCTTGCCGGAGTTCAGAGGAACCAACAGAATGCCGGCCGACGGCGTACTGTCGCCGTCCCGTGGGGCACGTTTCCAACGTGCCTGTGCGAAGTGTTCTGAGGAAATTGACGGGCACGTTGAAAACGTGCCCCACGAGAGGTGATGAATCGTGTTTGACCGTTGGGGACGAAGCTTCGTGGCGTGGTTGGCGGCGTGCTCGCTGCTGGTCTCGTCCACAGCGGCGATCGTTCACACGCACGAACACGCGGGCCACGAACACGCGAGCTGCTCGGTTCACTCGCAGCCCGCCAAGCATCAACATGCCGGCTGCAAGCATCATCACCACAACGCCAAGCCGGTCTCAAAACCGGAAGCTCCCGTCCATCAGCATCCGGCGCTGCCGCACTCGCATGACGACTGCTCGTTGTGCCATTTTCTGCTGGAGCATCCGCTGCCTCCCAGCATTGTTGAGCTGCCGTTGCTCGACGTGGTGTTGGAGTTGCGGCTGGAAACTCCGCGAATCGTCGCAGTTGCCGCTCTGTTTGAACTGCCGCCCGCTCGCGGCCCTCCTGCCCTGGCCTGAGTCGCCACCGATGTGTGGTGGATGAGCTGTTTCCAGCTTTCGTGTCGCAGGCACTGTCCTGCGCAAATCTCTCTCAGGTTTTCTCGCGGCCGTTTTGCGTTGGCAGAGTCCATCGGCATTTTGCGATTTCAGGTCGCAAGTGCGGTGTGGTATGCCTCCGCTGCCGCCAAGCGATTCTCGGTAAGGAGTTTTTCATGTCGGTTCATTTTCTTCCGGCGACGAACTGTCGCCGTTTTGCGGCTCGTGGCTTCACGCGGATCGAGTTGCTGGTGGTGATCGCGATCATCGCGATTTTAGTCGCGCTGCTGTTGCCCGCCGTGCAAGCCGCTCGCGAGGCGGCTCGGAAAACGCAATGCGTCAACAATCTCAAGCAGATTGGCATCGCGCTGCACAATTATCATGAAACCAGTCAGTGCTTCCCGCCGGGTTGGATTGGCGTGACCTCCGGGCAGCAAGACACACATGGCCTCAACGGCTGGGGTTGGGCGAGCAAGCTGCTGCATCGCATGGATCAGCAGAGCTTGTATCACCAGATCAACTTCAAACTGGCGGTCGATGATCCGGCGAATGCCGGGGTGCTGAAGATTTCGTTGCCGATGTTCCGCTGCCCTTCGGACACTTCCAGCGAGTCGTGGACGATGAACCACGAGACCACCGGCAGCCCGTTACTGCAATTGCCGACAGCGAACTACATCGGCTCGTTCGGCACAGACGAGTTGGACGATTGCGAGTCGGTGCCAGTCGGACAACGCTGCGCCAGCAACGGAGTCTTCTTTCACAACGAGTCTGTCCGCATGCCGAGCATCACCGACGGCGCAAGCTCCACGCTCTTCGTCGGCGAGCGCAAGACCAAGCCCGCCGCTGGTTGGAATTCGACGTGGGTCGGCATCATCCCGACGGGCGAGGAGCACTTCCCGCGCATACTTGGCTCGGCGGATCACACCCCGAACAGCCCGGCCGGTCACTTCGACGACTTCAGCAGCCATCACACGACTGGTGGCCATTTTCTGATGGTGGATGGCCGCGTCCGCATGATCACGACCAACATTGCTGAGAACGTCTACAAGTCGCTGGCGACTCGCGGCGGAAACGAGCCGACTCCTGATTTTTAGGGAGGGAAACTTCGTTCCCAAGCTCTGCGTGGGAACGAGCATAAAGCTGCGCTCATTGAGGGGAGGGCGAGGCTCCTGCCGAGCCGGGTCGGAGAGAATGCGTGATTCACGCACCGGCTCGGCAGGAGCCTCGCCCTCCCAAACAATCGCGCGGTTTTCAATTGGAATCCGGATTAGCGGTGAGTGTCAGCATCCAGACGCTGCCGCGCCACCTCGGCCCACGGCCCGCGTTGGTCTTGGGCGAGATACGCTTGCCAGTGAGGAACGGCCTCGGCGGAGCGATTCAGCCGGTGCAGCAATTCGGCTTTGTGGAAGTGGGCGTCGGGGTAGTCCGCGTGGGATTGCAGTGCGATGTCGAAAGCGTCGAGTGCCGATTGCGTCTGCCCCAACTCCGCCGCGACGCAGCCGAGTTGCGTCCAGGCTTCGAGGTATTGCTGGTCCAATTCGACGGCGACGTGAAATCGCTCGAACGCGCCGTGGAGATTGCCGCTACGGTACAGCGCCTCGGCGAGATGGAAGTGTGTTTCGGGATTCGTCGGCTCAGACAGCAGTGCGCAGCGGAACGCTTCGACGGCGTCAGTGATGCGGGCTTCTTCGAGCAAATGAGTGCCCCGTTCGAGCCAGTCGGTGTGCTGACTCGATGATGAAATCTCCAACAACTTCGGTCCCTCACCCCGGCCCTCTTCCAACGGGAGAGGGAGACTGCTGCTGGCGGCGATCGAATCGGGGTCGAAATCAAACAGCCGTTGCCCTGAGATCGGTTCGAGGATTCCGGCTTCGTCACGAATGAGAACGTGATGATCGCGGGCCAGCAGCGTCAGTTGCGCGAGTGAGCGTTCGGTACCGGGCAGCATCGACTGCAAGCGGGTCAGGTTGGCTTCGAGTTCGTTCTGCGAAACTCCGGCTTGCAGCAGTTCAGACAGGCGGCGCACGCAGGCGACTTCTTGAAAGTCGAAGTACGGCAGGCGAAAGACTTTTTTCACGGGCTTGATGAGACCGATCCGCTCCCAATGCCGGATCAAGCCGACCGAAACGCTCAACCTGTGGCTTAGCATTGCTGGCGTGCTCAATTGATGCACGTCGCGCCGGCGTTCTTCGAGGCCCAGCAGGTGCAGCCATTCGGACTCGGGCACGACTTTGATGTCGAGACCTTGCTGCCGCCATTCGGTGATTTCTCGCAGCTTGACCGACGGATTGCCGTCCGGCTCCAGCGGCCAGCCTTCTTCGCCAACGACCAGCATCGTGGTTTGTTTGCTGACGCTGTGTGTGGTCGCGCCACCGTGCTGCTCGGCCAAGTCCATTGCCTGTCGATGTGTCATTGACGCGAGCGTGCCGGTGAAGCTGATTCGCTCGCCTTGCAGCGCGGGCGAACTTTTCAGCGGCGAAGCCGTGTTGGCGGGCAGTGTTTCCACGGAGATTTGCAGCATTGAATGGTTCAATTGAGTTTGTCGTCAAAGCGTCTTGGTCGCCTGCGCAAACGGGGTCAATGAGAGGTTCTCCAAAAACCGTTAGGGTTGGCCCACCAACACTCTATCGCCGCGCCGCCAAAACGGGACGCAATTGTTCGAGCTCGGTTTTCAGAATGGCGAACAGCGCGTTTGCCTCGGGAAATTGGCTGTTTTCCGCAGCGTTTTCCAGAGATTGCGCGGTCTCGGCGGAAGCCGCCCCGAACTGGCGAAGCGAGCCTTTGAGGGTGTGTGCCAATCGCTTTGCGGGCGGTTGATCTTGGGACTCGATGGCTCGGTGCAAATCGATCAGCCATTGCGGCAACGTTTCAAGAAAAACGGTGATGAGTTCACGCAGCAGTTCGTGATCGCCCGCCGCGCTGCGCAAAGCCGTGTCCCAATCAATGAGCGAAATTGGGCGTGCGGAGGAGATCAGATCTCCGAGTTCGGAGGCGACATGAATTTCAACGTCCGTGTTCTGATCGCCCGGAGGGCGGACGTCCTCCGTTTGCCGGCTGGCACCCACCGCGAACGATTCGAGCGTGCGATACAAGTCTTCGGCGAGGATCGGTTTCGAAAGGTACGCATCCATTCCGGCGGCAAGGCATTCTTCGCGGTCCCCTTTCATGGCGTGCGCAGTCATGGCGATGATCGGCAAGTGGCGCGGCGTGCCGTTTTCACGACGTCGGATTTCGGCTGTGGCTTCGAGGCCTCCCATGCGCGGCATTTGAATGTCCATGAGGACAGCGTCGAACATTGCCTTGTCCAATGCTTCGAGGGCCTCGATGCCGTTGCCGGTCAAAGTGGCATGGTGGCCACGTTTTTCCAGCAGTCGCACAGCGAGGCGTTGGTTGACGATGTTGTCCTCGACCAGCAACACACGCATGGGTGTTGCGGCCGCCGGGATGATTGGCACGACCGGAGTTGCTGCCAATGTGGAATTACTGGGTGTGGCAACGTTGGCTCGATCGAGCACCTGTACGATTTTGTCAAACAGATCGGATTGAGTGATCGGCTTGATGAGATACGCGGCAATCCCTAGTGCGCGGCAGCGGGCCACGTCACCGAGTTGACCGCCAGAGGTCAGCATCATCATCGTCGAACTGAGCAACTCAGGCCGGTTGCGAATGTGTTCGGCAAGCGTGAAGCCGTCGGTGTCGGGCATGTGTCCATCGAGCAGCACGAGCGGAAACGGCTCGCCGCTGGCGACTGACGCGGACAGCTCTCGCAGGGCTTCATCCGCGCTCTCGACGACCGTCGGCCGCATCCGCCAGTTTTTCAGCATCTCTTCGAGGATGCGGCGGTTCGTGGCATTGTCATCGACGACAAGTACCCGCAGGTTTTCCAGCATGACCGACACAAGTTGGTCTTCGGCATGTTGATGAGTTTGCAGCTCAAAACGCGCGGTGAAATGAAACGAACTGCCCCTGCCAACTTCGCTCTCGACCCAAACCTGTCCATGCATGAGCCCCACCAGCCGCCGCGAAATCGAGAGTCCGAGGCCGGTGCCGCCGAAGCGGCGCGTCGTTGTTCCGTCCGCTTGTTCGAATTCATTGAAGATACGGTCGAGCTTCTCGTGCGAAATACCGATGCCGGTGTCGCGCACCACAAAGTGAAGCTCGATTTCTTGAGGCAGGCTTTCAACCAGTCCGTTTTTGACAGGCACGATACCGTTCTCGGCCGACGCTCGAATCACGCTTTTGGCCGCCGCTGACGCGGCGGGACGATTGGAAACTTGCCCCACGTCGGAGCCGGCAAGCGAGACCTCGACCACGACTTCGCCACGCTCCGTGAACTTAATGGCGTTGCCGACAAGATTCACAACGATCTGCCGCAGTCGGCCGCTGTCTCCGATCAGCGAGTCGGGAACATTGGGGGCGATGTGCGCCGCCAGTTCGAGTCCTTTGCTGTCGGCGCGGTGCGCCAACGCTCGCAGGGTCTCGCCCAGCGAGTCGCGCAGCAGGAACTCGTGCGGGTCGAGTGCCAGCTGGCCGGCCTCGATTTTCGAGACGTCGAGACGGTCGT
>SYJG01000272.1 GCA_005798445.1 Planctomyces sp. | reverse complement strand
TCGCATCAAAGGCTACCGAGAAATCCCTCAATTGATCGCCGCACTCGACGCCACACTTGCATCACAACGCCATGCCGGTTGACATCATCACCAATTCACAGAACCGACCTGCCTCTTCAACTATCTCAGGGACATCCTCGAAAACGTGATAATTGGGAGATGTCGCGCGGAGCGAAGCGATAATAAACGGCCGCGCCAGATCGCGAGTCGTAGAGCTTGTCCGACTCCGATTGCAGAGCTCGGTAAAGACGCCGGACTTCGGGAACGAAATACAATTGGTGAGCCTCTGCCTTGGACATCATCCAATCCAACGCGACCAAAGAGATTCCCTGCTTCGGATATCCACCGCCGACATTGGCATGGACTCCCGGAAACCAAACTTGCTCAACCTTCGGATCAGGCTCCCACATCGTCGGATGAAATGTTTGGCGCTCGTCGTCGATGGACAGCGCGTGGTAGGCATGTTGCACGTTGTCGAGCACTCGCTGATCTGGAAATGTCACGCAAAAAAACAACTTGTTCAGCAGCCAGCGTCCTTCCTCGAAGGGTACTCCCACGGCGTTGACCGTGTCCCAGACTCCCAGAAACTCGATCGAAATATCGCCTGGCACACAGTTCTTGTTGCGAAACGTTAGAGCCGCCGCATCGGATGCCACTCTGCCCCAAAGTTTTTGCAACAGCGAGGGATATTTCCGTCGGTGCATGTCATACAAGCGTTCGACCGAGCGGCCCATGTGACCGGAATCGCTAAACTGTTGCTGATGCAGATCCAATAACCCCATGTCAGCGATCAGTCCGGCCAACATTCGCACCGTGAAGGCACCGCGGCTGAAACCGAAGAAATACAGCCGGTCTCCCGGCTCGTACACGCGAGCAATTTCCAGATACAACCGGCGTATGTTTTTCGATAGCCCCCAACCGAATGCACCGCCAAGCAGCTTTAACGGCAGAAAATCCTGAGAGCCGACACCATCGTCGTAAATCGCGACCTGCCGCACCGCCTGCGGGTTCGTCTGATGGCTGTTGAGATCCAGTGCCTCAAAGATTTTGAAAACATTCGTGCCGCGATTTAAAATTCCACTGTTCCCTGTTCCGTCCGAGCAAACGACGATGTTCTTTGGCATATTGCGATCCTTTCGACTTGACCAATTCGCACAGTTGTTTGATACACAGCCACGATGAAAACTTATCGTTCACGCCACAAAACGTCATCGGACACTCCCAATCGTAATTGCGCTGTGGCAATGTCCTGTCGGAACCGAACCGCGTCCACCGGATAGCCAGCGGTTGGCTTGAGACCAGGAACATGCGCCGCCCAAAACTGATTGAAGACCTGCATCGACAGTTCGCGGACGTATTTGCAAACCAGCGACGCCAGCGCGACCGGGAAATTCGCCTCGGCCTTCATCTGAAACCGCAGCTCGGTCGAGCCAACTCGATACACGCTCCGCTCTCGCGACTCGCCAACGGCGAAGACCATGCGGTCGTCGAGCACTTCCGCCAGCAAATCGTCGTACCGATTCCGACCGCCGTGCTTGTCGCAGATCACAAGCGTCGGCTGGTCGTCGTCCGGATTCCAGACGGAACGGAGCAAATTCAAGCTGAGCCTCGACAGCGCGAGAGCCTTGTTGTCGCACTCCCGAACGATCGCGTTGAACCGCTCCGGCTGCACGATCTCACTGCGAATCGTCTTCAGCGTGACTCCCGCGCGGCGACAGCATTCGAGCCATTTCGTCGCGAGGTCTCCGATCAGCGACGTGTCGATCTCAGTCGGCAACGGCAAGTCGCGGCCAACAAGCCACGGAGGAATTTGAAATTGGAAATTGGAAATTTGGGATTTCAAATCTTCGCTCAACTCATCGAGCGTCTGCGGCAAGCGACCGACCAATCGCAGTGCGCTCAAAACGGACTTCTCCAACGCCACAAGTCCCTTCCCCGGTGAATACACCATCTTCGAGTCGGCAATCTGCAACCGGAGCGGCTCTTTCGTCGGCGACTGCGACGCGACTCCAGCCATTGCTCCCCACAGATCGAACTCGCGCGGCGAACCAGGCACCTCCCAAACCGTGACAGTCACCACCAACGGGCCAAGGTTCGGTCCATAGCCGGCTTCATCCATGCCGATCAGCAATCCCACGTTCGATCATCCTCTGCCAATGGGCCAACAGCCTGTTGCAACTCTCGTAGGATGGGACCAGCTCGCTTCGAGCGCCGGCCCACCATCTTCAATCTCGATTTTCAGGTGGGCCGGCGCGGCGAAACGCCGCTGGTCCCACCCTACGTCATCACGAAGATCACCGCCGCGACCGCTTCGTCGTGGGTCGAGCCGGTGGTGAAATCACCAACTTCAGTCCTGGCAGCAGCGGCGTCTGATAGGTCTCGGACGCCGCGAGTTCCTGCGTGTCCCAACCGTTGCGAGTCCGTCGATGAACCAGCAGTGATGGCCGCCGAGCATTTTCACGGATGTCGAACACCCAATATTCCTGAATCGACGGCACTCGCCAGTACAGGTCCACGTTGCGAAACAAGTCCTTGTCGATGCCTTCGCCACGCAAGACCTCGCCAACAATGAACGGTCCGACCGTTCGCCAGTCATCGTCCGGCACCTCGGCATACACGGCCAAGTCCGGTTCCGGAGCGGTCGTCTTCTCTTCCGATTCGACGAACACGCGAGCACGATCGGTGACGTAGCCCACCACGTCGGGGTTCTGTATTCCGTACTGATGGAGTTGAAAAAGGATGTGCTTTTCAACCACGTCGTGCTCAGGGTTTGGTGCGGGGGACACGAACAACTTCCCGAAGATGACTTCGTAATCGTAGCCCGGCCGGTATTTGGCGAGTTCCAGCTCTTCATCCGAGACCGCTCGCCCATGATCTTTGGGGCCGAATCGCAAAGTGGTTGTCAGCATGTCACATTCCTCCGCAAGTCACCGCGAGTCTATCGGCGTCCGAGGCAGCTTCCAATCGGCGATTCCCGACAGAGCTTGCAAACCCAGCACGACGCGCGAGCGAGTGGTTGCTTTCCGACGTCGTTGACCACTCGCTGGCGCTTCGTGCTGGTTCTGAAACCGTTTCTAGCGTTTTCGCAACCCGCTGGTCACGCCGGGAGTCAGGCCGAAGCCAGCATTCTTGAGCGCCTTCTCGGCTGGCCCGTACTCTTTGGACTCTTCGAGTTGTCCGACACGAATTTCATGCTTCCCGGCATCGACTTCGATATCGTCGGGATCGGCCCATTTGACCCTCTTCAACGCAGCGACCGCCGCATTGGTGGACGAGCCTTTGCCGGAGTAGCGCTCGTAGCGAAACGTCACGACTCGGCGCGGCGGCCCCGATTCTTTTGGGGCAGCCGGCTCGGTCACTGCCGGCGTCGCGGGTTTGGAAGCGACTTTGGACGGCGGAGTTTTCGTCGTGAACGAATTCTCGATCGGGGTCGAAGTGATCGGTGCCGCTGGTTGAGTGTTCGCGGGCCGAGTCGGTTCGGGTGTGGTAGACGGAGTCGATGGCTTCGCTCCGATCGAGACGCCGGGAAGCATTTGAAATCCAGCGTCTAGCAGTGCTTGTCGAGCTGGATTGACATCGATGGTCCCACCCAATTGCCCGATCCGAATTTCGCCGATCACTTGAACGATCACGATGTCGTCGAGGTCCGCCCAAGTGACATTTCGCAATGCCTGCCGAACCGCCGCCGCAGGATCGCCTTTCCCGGAAAAGGACCGAAACCGAAACGTGACCGCTCGCCCGCTCGGTTGAAGAATACCCCCAGCTGGGGTTCCGGATTTTGACGGAGCGATATTCGGAATGGTCGGCAATTCGGCCCCCTTCGGGGCCGCTGAGCTCGCAGGATTCGTCGGGGTGACTTGAGCTGTCGGTGCCCTTGCCGCATCGCTCACCCCCGCAAGTTGCTTCAGCCACGGAATCGCAGTGGGGATGCCTTGCTGAATCATCGAGTCGTAATGGTTGCCCGTTGGAACTTCGACGTAGGTCACCGCTTTGCCGTTTGACTTGAGTAGCTCGGCAAACCGCCGCGAATCGGACACCGGCGTGTTGCTGTCGTCGGCGGCGTGAAACAAGAACACCGGACAACCGATCTTTGAAACGTGAGTCAGTGGCGAACTTTGCTTTGCAAAATCGGCAACGTCCGGAAACACTCTCGACGCTGCCGAGTTGTCAATGACGCTCTTGAGTCGGGAAACGACATCTGTTGCCGGCGCATACGCGATGCATCCTTTGAGACGCGGTTCGTGTTGCGCCGCCAACAATGCCAAAGTTGCGGCAGAGCTGTGACCAGCAATGTAGATTCGCTTTGGATCGACTTGAGGAACTTTGTTGATCAAGAATTCCACCGCGTTCCGCACGTTGACCGTGCCCGCCCCCGACCGTCGAAACTGTTCATAAGCCAGAGAATAATCGCGATCCGTGGCGCGATCTTTGTTCAAAATTGGTCCATCAAGGGACACGCCTAACACGGCAAAGCCTGCATCGACATACGGGAGTGTTTCCGCCAGATAACTAACATTAGGCGCGGTGGTACCATGCAACAGCGTCGATCCCGCGCTGGCAACCAGGACGCAAGCCAGCGAGCGATCCGCATGACTCCCAACCGGCTGCCAATAATTCATGATGGTGAGCACCCCCGGTGTCTGTGCCTGCAAGCCAGAATAGTCCGTCGTGATCAACGCGTTTTCATGACCTTGGATGACACGAAGCCTCATTTCTTTAAAGCCCGGTATCGGAATCGATGCCACGTTGAATGGAGCGTCGGGCTTCGCTGACTCACCCGCAGCGGGACCAGCCGTTGGAATCCGCGCCTCGAAATCCTGCCTCATGCGGTCCACACCGATGACTGCGGCAAGGGGTGTCACCAGGAACATTCCAATAACAATCTGAAACAAGAAAACCGCGCGAAACTCCTTCCAATGTTGGACGATCAGAATCAGACTGACCGCGCCGAACAAGAGACTGATCCCGCCGACAATTGCACGATTCCCTCCCATGTTCAAGCCGAAATTCACCAACCACCCGATGAGGAATGTGCGTCCCCATCCGGGGCTGACTTGAAACGTCACCACGATCATCCAAATGGCGGAAGCAAAAAGCAGCGGGAGGCCGACCCAAGCCACTGCCTGCGCCAGCGGCCTTGATTCAAACGGATCGGCATGAAAACTCCAGGCAAATCCGGCACACGTCAAGATCCCCGCCAGAAACGCCCACCACACGAAACTCCCCACAAAAAAACTCAGTGCTTTCGAGGCCAGCGACGGGCCACTCTTCCTGTTCCTTCTGGCATTCTTCTTTCGTAGAGATGGTTGGAGTTTGGTGCCAAATCGGGGGATTTGCTCGTCATCTTCAACGTCATCAAAGTCTTCGACCACTTCCACGTCATCGAACTCGGCGACTTCCTCGAAGTCGTCGTCGAAGAAATCCTCCTCGCGTTTCTTCGGCGCAGGCTTTGGTTTGGTGGTCGGTTTCGACTTCGCTGGCACCGCGGTCGAGGCTTTCGGCAATGGCGACTTGGTTGGAGCCGGTTTGGGTTGGGCGGGCTTAGTTCGCTCGGCCGTCGTATCCGACTCCGTGCGGCGTTGCGGAATCGGAATCCGGCCTCCGCAGGCTCGGCACTTGGCGGCTTTGCCGGCTAGTTCTTCGGCGACGTCGTACGACTTCGAGCAATCGGGACACTCGACGTGGATCATGGTGACTCCGACGTGGCAGCGGACTGACAAGCCAGCGCGGCGGCGATGCGGCACGCTCAGATTCGCGGGCGGCAGTCTAAACTTTTCGTCACGTCCGTCCAGAGTCAGTGCGAGTTTGTGCGCACCCAGCCTGCGAACATGCGTAGAAGCGGTTGCAGAACCTAAGTGGACCCGCAGAGAAGAGTAGGCAGGCGAGCGGCAGGGCGTCAGCCCTCCGAGTCCGTCATTTGAGCGGACATTTCACTCTCGGAGGGCTTACGCCCTGGCGCTCGCCGACACAGTTTCCTTTGCGGGTCTACTTAGCACGAAGCGCGAGCGAGTGGTCAAGTCATCGAAAGACAACCACTCGCTCGCGCGTCGTGCTGGCTGGCTTAGTCTGCGAGCGGTGCTGGCTGCTCGGACCTTGTGTTGTGTCCGCCGAGTATCCGCTTGGCGACCGCCCTTGCGACCAATCGGTTGCCGGCGCGATCGACGTGGATGACGTCGTTGGGGAGGAAGCGTTGCACGCCCCAGCGGCCGAGTGACTCGAACTGTGGGACGAGGTCGAGGCACGCGATGCCAGATTCCTCGGCGACTTGCCGAGTCGCCTCTTGATACGGCAGACGCCACGTCGGTTGATGCAGTAATTGTCGCTGGTCAGGCCAGACGATGAGGACGACATCGCTGTTGTACTCGCTGCACATGGCGATCATTGCTCGCAGGTTGTCGGCGAAGTCGTCGAGGCTGACGCGCGGAGTCCAGCTCTCGTTCGGATCGAAATAGTTGAGCGTCGCCTGCTCGGCCCATTGGGCGTCGTGAGCAACTGGCTGACGTGCCGCTGGCAGCCGACACGAACGGAGCCACGACAACGCTCGGCTGTGAGACATCCAGGCGGTCGCGGAGTTGAGCATCGCGTGCTCCTTGTCGGCCAGGCCGTCCCAGCGCCAGCCGTCGTTGTTGCCGAACGTGATGACGGTCAGATGCGGTCGCCATTTCTCCAAATCCGCCGCGAGCCGTTGCCGCCCCTGAAAGCTCGTGTGGCCGGGAATGCCGGCGTTGAGAACTTCGACCGTACTCACTTCTGCTGGCGAGCGGGGAGGCGTCAGCCCCCCGGTAAAGCGGTGATCGAACCGGGGGGCTGACGCCTCCCCGCTCGCCTGAAAGGATGTTGTCTGATCCAGCAGCGTCTGCAACTGATTCGGCCAGGCGTCGGCGAAGTCGGCACCGAAGGCGAAGGTCGTGCTGTCACCGAAACAGAGCACGCGAGTCCGCTGGCTCGCCTCCTTGACGGAGACTTCGCGGCTGCGCATCCCGTTGCTGTTGGACATGACGCCGCCCCACCAGTTGCCACGCTCGGCGGGGGCGACGACGTTGGGTTTCAGCCGCCAGAAGCAATCGCGATCCGGTTGAAAGAAACTCTGCCCCGGCTTGTTGCCGAGGAACACGATGATCTGCTCGATTTGCTCGAAGCGTTTTGCGAGCGTGGACTCGGCCACGAAACAGCGCGCCGCCAACTCGGTCAGCGTCAGCAGCACAAGCAGCGGCAACATCGCAAACAAACAGCGTCTGCCGAAAGAAATTCGCCGACGAGCGGCAGTCGCGGTTGTCGCCTCCATGCTCAACTCCTTGCGGCGGCAGTCTAGCGCTCGCCGCGTGGAGCACCAACGGCAGTTCGCGAGCGATGACATATCGCACTGGGTGGCACAGCTTGCTTCAAGCTGTGTGCGCAGCATCGGAAACAGGAAGAAGACATCGAGCGTCGATTCACCGTTCATCTGGCAATCCACGTCGATTCCAAGTTTCCAATGCCTTCGGCACCCAGCTTGAAGCAAGCTGGGCCACCCTGACACCACACGCCGCCGTACCGCGAGTGGCAGGGGCCGCTCGCGAGTCATCATTCCGAAGGGGCTGACCCATGCGCCGTGATCTTCTGAGCCGAACTCAATCTGTCTCGATCGTCGTCGTCATTGCGATGAGTTGGACGTGGCATGACAACGCTCCCTTAATAGCTCAAGAGAAGAAGACGCCGCAGATCATCCCGCACGCTCAGGACAAGCCGCCCAACGAGCCGCGCGATCCGCAGACGGCCGCGAAGATGATGACCGTCCCCGAAGGATTCTCCGTCGAGGTCGTCGCGGCCGAGCCGGACATCGTGAATCCGGTCGCAATGACGATCGACGAACGCGGCCGGTTTTGGATCACTGAGTCGCTCGAATACCCGCGCAAGGCTCCGGGACCGGGAAAGGATCGCGTGAAGATCCTTGAAGACACCGACGGCGACGGGAAGTGCGACAAGTTCACGGTCTTCCTCGACGGACTCAACATCCCCAGCGGCATCGCCGTCGGACACGGAGGTGTGTGGATCGCGAACTCGCCCGACATCCTGTTCGTCCCCGATGCCGACCGCGACGGCAAACCCGATGGCCCGCCGCAAGTCGTCGTCACCGGCTTCGGCCGCACGGATACACACGAGCTACCGAACTCTCTGACCTGGGGACCGGACGGCTGGCTGTATGGCCTCAATGGCGTCTTCAACTTCAGCAAGGTGACGTACCCGCCCGATTCGCCGTGGCTGAAAGCTGGAGTTCCGCCTTCAGGCGGTTCTTCGCGTGAGGCACCGCCTAAAGGCGGAACTCCAACAGAGTTCACCTTCACCTGCGCGATGTTCCGCATTCATCCGCGCACGCGCGAGTTCCAAATCTTTGCCGAGGGAACCAGCAACCCGTGGGGGATCGCGTTCAATGATGAGGGCGAAGCCTTCATCAGCGCGTGCGTGATCGATCATTTGTGGCACATCGTCGAGACCGGCTACTACCACCGGCAGGGAGGTCCGTATCCGCCGTTCACTTGGAAGATCGACAGCATCGTCAAGCACAAGCATCAGAAGGCGGCCTACTGCGGCATCCACTACTTCGACAGCGACGCCTACCCGGAGCAATATCGCGGCAAGCTCTACATGGGGAACATCCACGGCGGCTGCATCAACGTGGACAAGTTGCAGCGCGACGGCAGCACGTACTTCGCGACTGGCGAGCCCGATTTCCTGACGGCCAACGACGCCTGGTTCATGCCGGTGGTGCAGAAGACCGGCCCGGACGGCTGCCTCTACATTTTGGATTGGTACGACCGCTACCACTGCTACCAAGACGCCAACCGAGACCCCGCCGGCATCGACCGC
>SYJG01000271.1 GCA_005798445.1 Planctomyces sp. | reverse complement strand
CGCATCAAAGGCTACCGAGAAATCCCTCAATTGATCGCCGCACTCGACGCCACACTTGCATCACAACGCCATGCCGGTTGACATCATCACCAATTCACAGAACCGACCTGCCTCTTCAACTATCTCAGGGACATCCTCAAGTCGAATTGAGTGGGTGTAACGGCCATACGGGTCGTATCGGTTGTAGCACTACGTTCAGTACATCAGGGAATTCGGAAAATCGGCTTCATCCAGCGGATTTTCCGCATCCTCAGGAAAGTCCTGAGATTGGGAATGTCAGTCGCAACAACTGCCGAACGAGCTGCAAAACTCAACGGCTGGATCGTGCGGCAAACGTCCATTTTGCCCGCAAGTTACCGAGCAATTGCTCGATTTCATCAAGGAGTGGCACGGGGGCTTGTGCGTATGCTGGATGACTGCGCAAGAGTTGCCCAAACCGTGGAGGCGGAAAAACCCTCAATGTTTGCCATTAGGTGGACGATTCCTCACACGGCACGATGAGCTTCCAGCAAGCCGGTTGAGGCGGTCGCCACCATGGCCGGTCACGAGAACTTCCGTTGGAATTGCTGAAGCGAAGAGGTCCGAAGAATGAAACTGCCCCGAATTCTTCTGCTCGCCGGTGTTGGAGCCGCCTCTGCCGCGGCCGGTGTCGCCATTCCGCTGGTGATGAGCGGTGGTACCAAGGTTGCCAAGGCGGATGTAGACCCAGCGGCAACCGAACATGCGGACGCGCATGCGACCGAAAAAGCTCCGCCGAAGACTGACTCCCACGGCAAGGCGGACTCACATGCGAAGACGCCTGCAAAGAAGGAGCACGGAGTCGACAAAGCGGATGCTCATGGAAAAACGGATGGTCACGGAAAAGAGGAGGGTGGTCATGGTGGGGAGGCAGCTCCGAGTGGTCCCCAGTTCGTGTCGTTTGGTCGTATCGTGGTCAACCTCAACGAACCGGCGTTGACCAAGTATCTCTCGCTGGACATCACCTTGTTGGTGGATGGCAAAGACCTGGAGACCGTGAGGCGGATCGTTACACCGGTTCCGACGGAGCCTGTGTCCGAAAGCAAAGACAAGGCCAATGTGAGCGTGAAGGTGCTTACCGAAAGTCGTCTTCCGATTCTTCGAACCTGGCTCACCAGTCATCTGGCGGACAAGAGCATGGAGGATGTGCGTGGGAAAGTGGGCATCAATCGCTTGCGGCGTGAGATTCAGGATCAGTTCAACGCTCTGATGTTCGACGATGGACGCGAGCGTGTGCGGGATGTGTTGTTCGAGGAGTTTCATGTGGAATGAACTGGCGCGTAATCCGAAGCGTCAGCGAGGGCGAACTGTGACGGCGCCCTCGCTGACACTTCGGGCGACAAGTGCCACAACAAGGATGTATGGCGTTCATGACTTTGCAAACTCACGACTTTACCCGCCCGCTTCGATTGCCGCCGGACCTCAAGGCTCGGCTGGTCTATTGGTTGAATCGAGCCAACGCGATTTTCGCCGAGTCGATGGGAACCTTGGGGCTGACGTTGCAAGCTCAAGCCCTCGACCAACACACGGCCTGGCCGGCGGAAACTCTCGACAGTTGGACTGGCAAGCCACTGGGATATCGCATGTTTCTCGCGGGCGATCCCACCATCCTGGCATTGCCAAATCGTCTCGCGCAGAGCTTGGCGGCCGGTTTGCTGGGAGATTCGCTGCCGTCCGAGATGTCAGAACGCGCGTTGTCGCCGGTGGAAAGCAACTTGTGCGAGCTGACCGTCAAAACATTCATCAGCAGTTTGATCGAGGCCTGGAGCGGCGAGTCATCGCCAACCATCGAACTGCGTGATCGCGAACCAAATCTGCGACGCTCAAAAACCTTTCGACCGAACGAGCCTCTGGTGGTGTGTCGCTCCTCGGTCAACGTCCTCGGAAGCGAGCAGCTTTGGTCTTGGCTCGTGCGGGTGGAGACCATGCTGGAATTGTTCGGAACAGTTCCGTCGGGGCCTGTGGTCACGCCGAGCGCACCGCAACGACATCAAATGGAATCGCTCGTGCGCGGCATGAAGTTGCCGCTGACCGTGAAGCTCGGCCGGGTACAGCTCACGGCCCCGCAGTTGGCGGATCTGCAAGTGGGTGACGTGATCGTGCTGCATCAGCGCACCACGGAACCGCTCAAGGCATTTGTCTCCGGTAGGCCAGCGTTTCTGGGCTGGCCGGGACAGATCGCTGGCAAACAAGCCTTTCGAATCGAATCCGAATTGGCGAAGTGAGAGAACTCAAGGAGGTCATCGTGCCAGGAACACTCGACGGAGCGTTGGAAACTGTGGATCAGCAGCTCGATCATCCTGAATCGGCGCGAGACGATGTGGCGGCGAAGGCCCCGCAGTTCGCGCAGTTCACACCTTCGCAAGTTTCGGCGGAGCGTGGATTCGATCATCTCTTTGCCGTCAAACTGGAAGCGGAGGCGGTGCTTGGCCGATCGGCGATGTCCGTCGACGAGATGCTCAACTTGGGAGTCGGTTCGGTCGTCGAATTGGATCGGTTGGTCTCGGAGCCAGTGGACTTGCTCGTGCAAAACGTGCGTGTCGCGCGCGGCGAGGTCATCGTCGTGAACGATCAATTCGCAATCCGCATCACCGAAATGCTGGGAGCGAAACCGTAACCTGCGGACGATCCACTGATTCTCGGCAAGGACGCCTTCATGCGACGGACTCTGCTCTTCTGGCTGTTGCTGTTGACGGTCGTCGGCCCGCTGCCTGCGGCCGAGACACCCTCGCGGACTGCGGACAATCCGGCAGTTGAGAGCGATGAGGGGGCCGATTTCAGCTACTCACCGAACTGGCCGCAGCCTCCGGACACCAGCGGTATGTTGCTGCGGCTGGGCTTCGGAACCATTGCGACGTTGGGCCTCTGCGTGGCGACGTTGGTCTTGGGACGTCGCTGGTTGCAGCGTCCCACCGCAGCAACGACGTCACGAAAGTTGCAGATCGAAGAGAGCGTCGTGCTCGGACACCGTGCGACGCTGTTTCTCGTCAAGGTTGGCGAGTGCCATCTGGTCGCTGGAACGGATGCCGGCGGGTTGAAGTCGCTGATCGTCTTGCCGACCACGTTTGCAGAAGTCTTGGATCAGCAGGTCGAGGCGACTGACAGCGCGCTATCAGTGAGCTTGCCGATGACGGCAACGATTATTGGGAACGCATCGCGGGCAGTTTGACCGCAACACGACGACGGGGCAGGAGGCCCACATGGACAACATCGAACACGTTGCCGAACAACTCAGCGATTCGGGATTCCTTCAGAATCTGTCACCACCGATTCAGATGTCGCTGATGCTCGGCAGCCTGGCATTGCTGCCGGCGGCGCTGGCGTGTCTGACCTCCTTCACTCGCATTGTGATCGTGCTGTCGTTCGTGAGACGCGGGATGTCCACGCAGGAAATCCCACCGAACTCGGTGATGATGGGACTGGCGCTGTTCCTGACGATGTTCATCATGCAGCCGACGTGGAGCAAACTCAGCGAGAAAGCGGTCTCGCCGTATTTGGCGGGGAAGATCACGGGGCTGGAAGCGCTGCAGCGCGGAGCCAGCATCCAAAAAGTCTTCTTGCTGCGGCAGACTCGGAAACAAGACCTCGCCTTGTTCCTGCACATGTCGCAGGCGGGGCCGATTCAGGAGCCGAAGGACACACCGCTCACGGCGCTCGTGCCGGCGTTCATGGTCAGTGAATTGAAGACGGCGTTTCTGATGGGCTTCTGTGTCTATTTGCCGTTCTTGTTGGTGGACATCGTCGTGTCCGTCGTGCTGATGTAGATGGGCATGATGATGATGCCTCCGGTGATTATCTCAACGCCGTTCAAAGTGTTGCTGTTCGTGCTGGCGGATGGCTGGCATCTGATCGCGTTGGCCGTCAACCAGAGTTTCTTGTGAAGGAACGCTTAACTAGCACGACGCGCAAGCAAGTGGTCCGCTCAATCACTCGCTTGCGCGTCGTGCTGATTCACGATGAAGGACGAACGTCATGTCTGATCTCGATGCCGTCACCATCGGTCGCGAGTTCCTGTATTACGCGACGCTGCTGACGTTGCCGGCGCTGGGGGTCAGTCTGTTGGTCGGCTTGGCGATCAGCGTGTTTCAGGCCGTGACGAGCATTCAGGAACAGACGCTGAGCTTTGCTCCGCGCATTCTGGCCCTGGCGGGATTGTTCGTCGTGTTGATGCCTTGGATGTTGGAGATGTCGGTGTACTTCACGACGCAGATGCTTGCGCGAGCAGCTCAAATCGGGCAGGGATGATGAATTTGCTGATCGAAACTTGGTTCATCACGATGGCCTTGATTCTGGCTCGCGTCTCGGCGTTTTTGGCGATGTCGCCGGTACTGGGCGGGCGAGCGGTGCCGAAGCTCATCAAGCTGTCGCTGGCGTTGGCACTGTCGGGCTTCTGGTTCACGAGCAGCGGTGCGGCTCAGGCTCAGACGATCCTCTCGCTGAATCAATCGCCGTGGTTGGGACTGGTGTTGGCGGTCGCGAGAGAAGCCCTCATCGGAGCGGTGCTCGGCTATGTCTTCGGACTTTTTCTGACGCCGTTTCGGATCGCGGGGGAATACATCGCTCAGGAGATGGGGCTGACGCTCGGCTCGATCACCGATCCGACTCGGTCGCAGCCCAGCACCGTGCTGGGTGAGCTGTTTGAACTCGCCGGCATTTTGCTGTTTCTGTCGCAAAACGTGCATCATTTGTTTCTGGCGATGTTGCATCGCACGTTCGCAACACAACCGCTGGGCGGAGCGTTCTTGCCGGTGCCTGTCGGCTTGCAATTGCAGGCGTTGTCGTCGGCGACGGAGTGGGGCTTGTTGCTGGCGGCTCCCGTGGGATGCGTCCTGTTTTTGACTTCGCTGCTGCTGGCGTTGCTGACGCGAGCGGCTCCGCAATTGAACTTGATGTCGGCGGGGTTCGCGCTGCGCGTGCTCGTGGGCTTGGTCGCGTTGTTGGTGCTGTGGCCGGACCTCGTACCGTGGATGTTGTCGGTGTTGCATCGATCCACCTTTCTGCTGGTGGGAGACTGACCGATGGCCGAAATGGACGAAGGACTTGAACGCACAGAACAACCGACTGAGCGTCGTCGCGAAGAGGCTCGCGAGCAGGGGCAGTTCGCGTTCAGCCAAGAATTGGCCAACTCGCTGGTGTTGTTGGCCGGAGCGTTGGCGGTCACTTGGGGTGGCGGAACATTGGTGGCCGGGTTGCACTCAGTCTTGCACGAGCGGCTGCAAAGCTTGCCCGTTGAGATGAATGCTCACGAGGCCAGCGACCTGATGTCGCGCGTGGCTGCACGCGGACTGGAGATCGTTGGCGGAATGTGCGGCGGCATGTTCGTGGTCGGGCTGGGTGCGAATCTCGCTCAGGTGGGATTGCGAGTGACTCCCGAATCGTTGGGACCGAAGTGGGAGAAGCTCAATCCGGTGACAGGCTGGCAACGCATCCTGTCGTTGGCGGGAGTGGCTCGTGGGATTTGGGCGGTCGCGCGAGTGATCTTGATCTCGGCGGTCGTGTGGTGGGTGCTGCGTGGAGCGGACGGACAAATCGCTTCGCTACCAGACGGGACATTGGGGCAAAGCGTCAGCCGGGTCTGGGACTTGGCATCACACATGATCGTAGCGGTGGCCGGTTCGCTGGTCGTGATCGGTGTCGGCGACTACGGAGTGCAATGGTTCCGTCACGAGAAGTCGCTGATGATGACCAAGCAAGAGTTGAAGGAAGAACAGAAAGACGAAGAAGGGGACCCACTGCTCCGCAACATGCGCCGGCAGCGAGCACGCGACATCGTGACTCAACGCCGCATGATTACGGAAGTCCCGAAGGCGACCGTCGTCATCATGAACCCAACGCACTTCGCCGTCGCTCTGCGTTACGAGCGAGGTGTGACATCAGCCCCGGTCGTCGTCGCAAAAGGCCGCGACTCGTTCGCGCTGCAAATCGCCACGAAGGCTCGACGCCACGGCATCCCCGTGATTGAACGCAAACCGCTCGCCCGCGCGTTGTTCAAAGCGGCGAAGGTCGGACAGGAAATCCCACAAGGCTTGTACTTCGCCGTCAGCGAAGTGCTGGCGTACGTCTACCGGCTGCGAGGGAACGCGGCCTGAGAGGAAAATCCCAAGTTCCAAAAACCCAATGTCCAAGGAAATCCCAATGACCAAATCCCAATGACAAATGTCCGTTGCTGCAAATTCGTAGATTTCGTCGATGTGATTACTCCGAAGGAGTTGCGTCTCATAGCCCAGGGTTGCCGCGCCTCGCGGCTACCCTGGGATCGCGTGACAAACACAATTCGACCCTGAAAGGGTTGCGTCAGCCGCGAATGACGGATGACGCAACCCCGTTGGGGTACAGATTCGTCCGCATCCATCACCCAGGGTAGCCGCGAAGCGCGGCAACCCTGGGCTGTGAGACGCAACTCCTTCGGAGTAAACGCAAGTCATTTTTCCGTGTGTTCCGTGGGCCACTCTCATGTCCGTCGCATCGCTTCCACTTCCAACGGCCAATCAACGATCCGAGCTGATCTTTCCGCTCGCGGTCATGGCGATGATTCTTGTGTTGATCGTGCCGTTGCCGACGGCGCTGCTCGACGTGCTGCTGACTCTCAACTTGAGCGTCACGGTCTTGCTGCTGCTGGTGACGCTGGGTGTCGGGCAGCCGCTGGAGTTGTCGGTGTTCCCATCAACTCTGCTGGTGCTGACGTTGGCGAGGCTGTCGCTGAACGTGGCAACGACGCGGTTGATCCTGTTGCAGGCGGATGCCGGTCGGATCGTCGAGACGTTCGGCAACTTCGTGGTTGGCGGCAATTTGATCGTCGGGTTGGTGGTGTTTTTGATTTTGATCGTGATTCAGTTTCTGGTCATCACGAAAGGTGCGACACGCATCTCGGAAGTTGGCGCGCGGTTCGTGTTGGACGCGATGCCCGG
>SYJG01000270.1 GCA_005798445.1 Planctomyces sp. | reverse complement strand
CGGAGGGCTGACGCCCTGCCGCTCGCCTGTTCGGAGCCAGAATCGTTCGATTTCTTACTACCGCCGGATCAGCCAGGTGAATTGGGTCGCCTCGGCATGTTCCGCGTGCAGAGCGTACTGGGCACCGGCGGGATGGGCGTTGTGTTTCTGGCCGAAGACGAACAGTTGCGGCGGCAGGTTGCGCTCAAGGTGATGTGGCCGAAACTCGCAGAAGTGCCAGCGCATCGGCAGCGATTCCTGCGGGAGGCTCAAGCGGCGGCGAGTCTCGATCACGAGCACATCGTCCACATTTACCAAGTGGGCGAAGCGAACGGCACGCCATTCATCGCGATGCAATTCTTGCAGGGCGAAACGCTGGACGCACGGCTGTATCGCACCGGCCGGCTGCCGGTATCGGAAGCCGTTCGCATCGCGCGCGAAATTGCCGAAGGCCTTGCCGCCGCACACGCCAAGGGGTTGATCCACCGCGACGTCAAGCCGGGAAATGTGTTCTTGGCTGGCGTTTGCTTGGCGGGCGAGCGGTTGGGCGTCAGCCCACCGAGAAGTTCCCAAGCAGGTGCGACCGATGAAACTCGGTGGGTTGACGCCCAGCCGCTCGCCGATCTTCAATCAGTCCGCGTCAAGTTGCTGGACTTCGGCCTCGTGCGCGTGCAGGACGATCGGTCGCAGTTGACTCAGGATGGGACGACGCTCGGCACGCCGTCGTACATGCCGCCGGAACAGGCTCGTGGTGAGACGGTCGATGCACGCGGCGACTTGTACGCACTCGGAGCGGTGCTGTACCGGATGCTGACGGGCCACGTCCCGTTCACTGGCAAAAGCACGATGGCCGTGCTGATGGCCCTCGCCGAGCAACAACCTGCATCGGTTCGGTCACGAACCCCGGATGTTTCCGAAACGCTCGACCAGATCGTCTTACGATTACTGGCGAAGAACCCTGCCGAGCGTTTCCAATCCGCGAGCGAAGTCATTGCCGCACTGGATCACCACCAAGGCGAGCGGCTGGGCGACAGCCCACCGAGTTCCTGTGCGGCGACAACCAGCACACCTCTAACAGATTCTGCCAAACGGTCTCGATGGGCTAACGCCCAGCCGCTCGCCATCGTGGCGACCGTCATCCTGCTGGCGGGGCTGTTGATTGTCGAAACCGACAAGGGGACCGTGCGGGTTGAGACGCTCGACGACGACGTGCAAGTCGTGGTCGAGCAGAACGGGAAACTCGTCCGAGTTCTCGACAAGCAGAACAACTTCGAGTTGCGGGTTCGTTCGGGAACGTACTCACTGCGGCTGGAAACGGAGAAGCAGAACGTCAAGTTGGAGTCGGATTCGATCACGATCCTGCGTGGTCAAACGGCGGTCGCGAAGATTGTTGGGGCCGTCCCCGCGACGACACAGCCGCTCGACGATTGGATCGCGGCGACGCAATCGCTCAACGGGCAAAAGCAAGTGGATACGTTCGCCGCCAAGCTGAGCGAACTGAACCCCGGCTGGGATCGCCTGCCACCGACCGCGAAAAGCCTACCGCTGCGATCTTCCTTCTGGGACAATGACCCGAACCACCCCGCGTCGAATATTGAGCTGACCTCGAACGAACTGTCGGATGTCTCGCCGCTGCGAGTCTTCTACAAGCTAGTGGATCTGACGCTCGAGGCGATCCCACCCGACGTGATTGATGACTCCCGGCCAGTCACTTCTGGCCGAGTTCGTGACTTGTCGCCGGTCGCTCACTTGCAGCAACTGACGACGCTCAACGTCTCGTTCCAACCAGTTCGCGATCTGTCACCGCTGCAAAGCTGTGAGAACCTTTGGTCGATCGGCCTGAACCGCACGCTGGTTGATGACCTGTCGCCGCTGGCGAAGTTGTCCAAACTCGAACAACTTTACATCGCGAACGCCGCAGTCGGAGACCTGACGCCGCTCTCCGGATCAAAATTGACGCATCTGCAAATCGTCTCGACTCAAGTCAGCGATCTGAAACCGCTCGCCGGCCTGAAGCTGAAATGGTTGCGTTGCGCCTATTCGCCGATCATGGACCTCTCGCCGCTGGCCGGTCAACCGATCGAGTACTTGGAATGCAATGCCTGCCAAATCACTGACCTCTCGCCGCTGCGTGGCATGCCGCTGACACACCTCCGCTGCGAAGGCAATGAGGGGATCACCGACTTGACCCCGCTTCGCGACCTACCGCTCGCCGAATTGCACTGTGACTCCCGCAATCTGGCCGGTGCGAACCTCGACGCCCTGCGAGCCATCACGACGCTCAAAAGAATTAACGATCAGCCGGCGGCCAGCTTGTTGGCGAAATGAGTCTCCTGGGGGAAGGGTCAAGAACCTGTCCCACGGTTCGGCTGGAACCTCGCTCTCCGCGACGAGTTTTCAGAATCCGCGTAAGGCGGGTTCGGCTCGTCCGTACTGATTGTTGGCCTCGACGAGCGGGTGCAAGGTGGCCCCGTCGGACAACGCAGGGTTGGTCCCGGTGCGACCGTCCTCCGATTCGCCAAAGCAAGGTTGATTCGAGATGACTTCCACAGCGTCCACTCCCAATCGCTTTTTGACCCCGGCGAACTTTTCGTACTCGGCGAGCTTTGCCTCGGTCTTGGCGGGGCTGCGCAGTTCGTTGTTGGCGACGACGTATCAAGCCGGGCAACTCGTCTCGTTTGGGACTCACCGAGGCGAGTTGCAAGTGGCGCTGGAACCGTTTTCCGTGGCGATGGGGATCGCGACGCATCCGCGGCGAGTCGCGGTCGGTTCGCGCGGCCTGATTTGGCTGATGGAGAGCGGTGGGCGCGAGTTGGCTCAGTCGCTGTCGCCGGCGGGCCAATTTGACGCCGCGTTGTTGACGCGCGGCGCGCATGTCAGTGGCAACATTCATTCGCATGAAATGGCCTTCGTGGAGGATGAGTTGTGGGTGGTCAACACGTTGTTTTCGTGCCTGGCGGTGATTCAACCGGGATACAGCTTCGTGCCACGTTGGAAGCCGAAGTTCATCAGCAATTGCCACGTCCCCGGAGACCGCTGCCACTTGAATGGGTTGGCCATTTCGGAAGGGCGGCCGAAGTTCGTCACGGCGATGGCCGAGACGGACGAACCGGGAGGTTGGCGTGCAGCGAAAGAGAAGACGGGGGTGCTGATCGATATCGCGTCTCACGAGGTCGTCGCTCGCGGCTTTGCGATGCCGCATTCGCCCCGGGTTCACGAGGGGCGGATCTGGGTCTTGGATTCGGGGCGCGGGCAACTCGTGACGGTGCATCCGCAGACGGGGACGTGGGACGTGGTGGCGAGCTTCGAGGGCTACACGCGCGGCCTGGCGTTCCTCGGCGATTTCGCGTTCGTGGGCTTATCGCGGATTCGAAGGAAAATAAGGGGACGCAGCTGAATGGCACTGACGAACTCTCGGAACGTGAGTGCTGCGCGCAACGGTAGGACGCACGCGCGAGGGACGCGATGAATCGGAGTCATCGGTGGTGATTTCCGGGAACGGAGGGACCAACTGGTCTTGGTGGTGAGAACTTCGT
>SYJG01000269.1 GCA_005798445.1 Planctomyces sp. | reverse complement strand
GCCCGTTGAAGAGAGATCTTCGTCCGCAGTCTTGGTGACACCCGGTCGGTCATCCGGGAGCGCGCGTCCAATCACGTTGCGGTCGGCGGCAAGAGTCGGTGTCTCAACTTCGACAGCTCGATGTTGTCGATGTGGCAGCTGGGGAGGCTCCACAATCGGAGCTTTGATGGCCGTTTTCATGGGCTGATTCGCCGGAGAATCGGAAACGGGAGCGGGCTCGGCCAGTTCTGCCAAAGACGGAATGGAAGCGAAGCGCTGTTTCGTTCGAGGAACTGTTGTGGTCATTTCCGGTGCGGTGATTGAGGAGTTGAAAGGCTTGAATCCGGGCGTTAGCAGAGTCTTCGGCATCTCGGCGTTGGCCGAACGTGACGGGGTTTCCTGCTTGATCTTAATCGTGGGTTGTTCGTCCGTTGAAGAGAGGCCTTCGTCCACAGTCTTGGCGACAATCGGTCGGTCATCCGGGAATACGAGTCCGATCACGTCGCGATCAGCGGCAAGAGCCGGTGTCTCAATATCGAGAGCTTGATGTGGTCGGTGTGACTGCTGGGGATGCTCCACAATCGGAGCTTTGATGGCCACAGTGATCGGTTCTGAGAATCGCTGCGGATTGGACTGATCCGACTGCAAATCCTCTAAGAACTTCTTTGGATTGCTTTCGCCCAGGTTCCATTCGACGGGGATCGTGGCGGCTTGATCGGCATGACGCCGAGCGGCCTCGAAGTCTCCTTTGGTGGCGGCTGTTCGAGCCGCGTCCAATAATTGCCGGGCTTCGACCTTTTGTTTCGCGAGCTTGTTGAAATCCACGACTCGCGGTTCTACTTTTTTCGCTGCGGAGGACGGCCCTTCCGCGTGTGCCGGGGACCACTGCGCCAAATCGAACGGATTCGACCACTGGGCGGCAAGCGTCAGTCCAAACACCACCGCAGTCGGCAGCGCGAACCGACGGACGCGGCTGCGGTGTTTCGTTCGATGTTGGATAGAATTTGTTGACATTAGAAGCGTTCCTGAAAGCTCAGACTTGACTGTGTCCGCTTTGTATCCCCCAAGAATTAGCCATGATGAGCATCACGCGATCGTCGCTCGTACGACTTACTTGTCACGGTCGCTCAACTGAACTTTCCCGGACGGACTGACATTGATTTTTTGTGAAACAGATTTCGTTTGTGGTGTCTTGCGAGTGGTCGAATCCTTTGGCGAATTGTGGCTGACGGAGACAATTGTCTGTTTCACAGGTGACACACCGTTCAACGGAAGCTCGTCGGGAGTCTCAGACGATGGATCATTCAGGGAATTCAGATCTTTGGCGATACTGCGTGTTTGCTCGACGTTTTGGTCCAATAAAACCAGTTGAGTCAGTGCTTCAGCCGCGGGCCGCTTGTCGGGATCCAGCGTCAATGCCCGGCTGTAGGCTTTGACGGCCAGATCGGTGTTGCCATTCTGAGTGGCGACATAGCCGAGGTTGGTGAGTGCTTCGGCCTCTGGCATTGTGTTCTGAAACACCCGAAAGCTCTCCTTGAGATCTCCTTCGTAGCCCAGTGCCAGTGCGAGATTGTTGTTGGCTCGTTTGTTCTGCGGATCGAATGTGAGCGTCTTTCTAAACAGCTCTGCAGCTTTCGCGGTTTCGCCAGCTTGGAGATAGGCATAGCCCAGGTCGTTGAGGATGTTTGGATTCTTGGAATCCTGTTTGTGGGCACGTTCCAGTTCGGCGAGACCTTCCTCACGTTTTCCGTTTCGCGTCAGCACGACTCCCCACCGCTGATGATATGGAGGTACATCCGGCTGAGCTTCGCAGAGTTCGCGATAGCCAGCTTCGGCTTTCGCCAGTTGACCGTCTTTCTCGTTGGCTTGCGCCAGATCAAATTGCATCTCCTGATCTGTGGGCTTCAACGGCTTGACGTTCTTCGCAAACGGTTTGGGCGAAGAACAACCCACCAACAAGCAGAGCAGCACAGCCGACAGTCGGAATCCACACATGTTCGTCATCCTCTTGCGTTGCGAAACCGCAATTGTCTGTAGCTGAAGTCGTGAGGCTTCGGTTTGAAATCTCATTAATTCGGCTACGGAGGTAATCACGTTCCTGCTCTTATTAGAAACCACCGCCGCCGCCGCCGCCGAAGCTGCCGCCGCCGAAGCTGCCGCCGCCGAAGCTGCCGCCGCCGCCGCCGGAGCCGCCACGGCCTGACGCTCCTCTCTCGAACGATTCAACGCCTGGTGCCGTTGCCGGTCCAACCTGAACTCGATTCGGAGCATCGGCGACGCCGCGTCTCATCAGTGATTCGACGATGACGTCACGACGGCTCATATCCAACTTGATGTTGTTATGGATCGGAAATGTATGTTCCGTTTCCTCTCGGGCGCTTTGACTGCTCGGTTCGATCACGATCGGGAACGGTGCCTGCTGAACACGCGCCGCGATGCGCATCAAATGGCTGATGCCGGCATCGTTGAGCGAATTGGAGTTGGCAACCCACTCGTGTTCGTGAACGACGAAATCGGATGCCTCGGCATTTGATTCGTGTGTTTTCCAGATCGGATCGCTGAGGGTACCCAGTGGCATCGGAGGAGCGACGCAAGCGCGTTCACGGCCGAATTTGCCGCACTGACAACCAGCGAACAAAACCGTCGTGGTCAAGGGGACGACCCATTGAGGAACCAACGGATTCATGATTCTCTCCTGAAAAAGTCCTCGACGATCCGAGGAGTGATTGATTGAACGATGTAGCACCGAACTGTTCCGATTTGTCCCGCTGGTCGCCGAACTCGTGAGATTTCGATCTGAACTCTCACGAGTTCGACGACATCGGGAGCGGATTGCCGTACCGTCTCTTACGGAGTGCCAAAGCCGTGCTCGCCTTGGATGTAGAACTCCTCGGACTTCTGCACGGATTGGAATTCTGAGTAGCCCGCTTGCTTCAGCCGTTTCTTGTACAACGGCCAAACAGTGCTACGATGATGGGCATTAGGCCGGCCTTCGACGTTGCCGTGGAAGAAGAAGTCGTGGTCGGTCGGTTCCGTCACTTCCATGCCCGGCAGGATCGACGGTACTTGGTTGGGTTCCAGAGCGTGAACCAATTCTGGCGTGACCAGGATGATCAGCTCCGTTTCGTCGCGGGAGATGCTGCGCGAGTCCGTGAGCAAATTGAACAGCTTCCAATTGCCGATGTACGGCAACCGCGCCGAATCGCCACGCTGTTGCTCTTGAAGCAAACCAGCGATCGCGAACACTTGACCTTCACGCAAATCAACCACCGTGTTGGCCGAACGTGTATCGAGGCCGAAAACACCACCGACAGCGTTCGCTTTATTCAACGTGCTAAACGTTGGCGTCACCTCCAATCGGATGCGATCCTTATCCAGCACGGTCGGCATGAAATTGAGCGACGTACCAAATCCCTTGAATGTGGTTGTCGCGGCCTGAGCTCCACCGACACCGACAACTGTCGGGACAGCGAACTCACCACCGGACAAGAATGTCGCCGAATGGCCGCTGAGCGCGACGAGATTCGGCTCAGCCAAAATCTTCGCCGAGCCATTCTTGACCAACGCCTTGAGGGCCAGATTAAAACTACTGTCGCTGAATGTGCCCGATGCCATGACATTCGCACCGCTCGTCAGCGCCGAAGACAACATGAATTCTTTGATATTGAAGTCGAAGTCCGCTCCCAGTTCGCGAGATGCCGACCGTTTCAATTCGGCGATACGCACTTTGAGCAACACTTGCTTCTCGCCCGGAATCTTCAGCATGTTGATCACGCTACGAGCGACAACGCTCTGACTCTGACGATCTGGGAAAGGATCGGCCGCAGGTCCACCGGTCATGCCTGAATTGGCTCCAGAGCCTGCCGACAGCGAGTCCGCGTTCTTGCGAATCACGGACATGATCTGCACCGCTTCTTGTTCGTCGCGAGCTTGCCCGCGAACGATCACTTTGTCTGCGATCGGAATCAATTGAATGCGACTGCTCGGGAACATCTCGTTGACGAGCGAGTTCAAGTCGGCGAAGTCCTTGCGGCCCTGATCCTCGATCGCGTCGTCGCGGACGACGTTGACCAGGACACTTAGCAACTGCGCGTTCTCTTCTTTGCCGACCCAGAAGGTCACGGTTGTCGAGCCGACTTCTTTGCCGATGATCTCAACTTCGCGTGATCCGAAGCCGACGAACTCGATCAACGACGGATCTGCGATCGCCACGCGAAACACATCCTGCTTCATCCGCATAATCTTGGACCGTCGTTTGGTCACTTCCAGTTCGACGTCGGCCGTCACGACCTCGTCGATCAGGCTTTTGACCTTCTCAGTACTGGCCGCCGCGGGTGGCTCTTGAGCCATCAACAAATCGGGCAACAAAACCGAATTTCCTGTCACGACGACGGCGAGGCCGACAGGAATGCCGACAATCCGTCGCAGAGGCCATAGTTTTCTCATTTCACACCTTCCTTAGTTTGGCTGAGAATTGACGCCTGAATTCGACAGGAAGATGACCTATGGCTTATGGTTGGTGATCCCATAAAGTTCGCTTACGATGCATCATCAATTCCTTACCCAAACAGATCGGCATTTTCGCAAGGCGATTGCAGATGAACTCATGAATTGAAGAGAACTTGCAGGAGATAGTCGTCGTCACTGGCGGCGATGCAGGGCGATTGCGCGATGCTGGGTAACTTGCGATAGTTGGGGTATAGCGATTTGACAAGTCGGCTCGGCCGGATGCTGGGCGATCAAATGGCGTTCGCGTTTCAGGATGAGCATTGTGCCCCACAGTGTGAGTGTCGCAATTCGGAATCATTTCTCGGAGTTGACGGACCCCAGGCGGCGGGAAGTGATCTATCCGCTGATCAACGTGGTGACGATTGCGGTGTGTGCGGTCGTCTGTGGAGCGGACGACTTCGTAGCCATCGCCGCTTGGGGACGCACGAAGAAGAAATGGTTGGCGACGTTTTTGGATCTGAGCCGAGGCATTCCGTCTCACGATCGGTTCAACTCGATCTTCGCGGCGATCAAGCCGGCCGAGTTCGAGAAGTGTCTGCTGAGTTGGATCACCGCTCTGCACGAAATCAGCGAGGGTCAGATCGTGGCGATCGACGGCAAGACGTTGCGACGCAGCTTCGATGCGGCCAGCAGCAAAGCGGCGATTCACATGGTCAGCACGTG